>NZ_JVEL01000243.1:0-4887 GCF_001076875.1 Serratia sp. 506_PEND | reverse complement strand
AGCTTTCCGGCGGCCAGCAGCAGCGCGTCAGCATCGCCCGCTCGCTGATCAACGGCGGCGAAATTATCCTGGCGGACGAACCGACCGGCGCACTGGACACCCAATCCGGCCAGGAAGTGCTGGCGATCCTGAGCGAATTGAATCAGCGCGGCCACACCGTGGTGATCGTGACCCACGATATGAACGTGGCGCAGCATGCACACCGCGTCATCGAGCTGCGAGACGGCGTGATCATCGCTGACAGCGGCCGCAAGTCGGCGTCCGGCCCATCGCTGCCGCCGCCGAACCGCAGTCGGCAAAGCGGCTGGCAAAGCCTGATTGACCGCACCCGCGAATCGCTACATATGGCGCTGAAAGCGATGAACGCCCATCGCCTGCGCACCGCGCTGACCATGACCGGCATTATCTTCGGCATCGCCGCCGTGGTGACGGTGGTGGCGCTGGGCGAAGGCGCCAAGCAGCGTACGCTGGAGAATATCAAGGGGCTCGGCACCAACGTGGTGAGCATCTATCCGGGGCGCGACTTCTTCGACGACGCCATCGACAGCATCCGCACCCTGGTGCCGGCCGACGCCGACGCGCTGGCGCAACAAAGCTTCGTCGACAGCGTCAGCCCTGAAGTCAGCGCGTCCGACAGCATCCGTTTTCGCAGCAAATCCGCCACCGCCTCGATCACCGGCGTCGGGCGCGACTATTTCCGCGTCAACGGCATCACGCTGGTGCAAGGCGCCACCTTCCGCGACGATCGCAACGCGCTGCAGGAAGTGATCATCGACGATAACGCGCGCCAGGCGCTGTTCGGCGATTTTGGCGTCGAGCCGCTCGGCCAGATCGTATTTCTCGGCTCGGTGCCGGCGCGGGTGGTCGGCGTCGCCAAAAGCGAACGCAACTATGCGCCTAACCGCATCAGCGTCTGGATGCCCTACAGCACGGTGATGTACCGTATGGTCGGCAAGACCACGCTCAGCGGCATCACCGTGCGCCTGAAGGACGACGTCGCCAGCGAAGCCGCCGTCAGCGCCATCACGCAGTTGCTGACCCAACGCCATGGCGTCAAGGATTTCATGACGTTCAACCGCGACCAGTTCCGTAAATCGATCGAGCGCACCTCGATGACGCTCAGCCTGCTGATCCTGATGGTGGCCTCGATCTCGCTGGTGATCGGCAGCCTGGGCGTGATGAACATCATGCTGGTCTCGGTAACCGAGCGCACCCACGAGATCGGCGTGCGCATGGCGGTCGGCGCGCGGCGCGGCGATATCATGCAACAGTTCATGATCGAGGCGGTGCTGGTCTGTCTGATCGGCGGCATTTTGGGCATCGCGCTGTCGTTCGCCGCCGGTTCGCTATTCACCTCGCTGGCGGGCGGCATGTTCACCGCCATCTATTCCTGGCAAGCCGCCGCGACGGCGTTTTTCTGTTCAACCTTAATCGGCATGATCTTCGGTTATCTCCCCGCCCGTAAAGCGGCAAGGATGGATCCGGTCGTTTCATTGGCCAGCGAGTAACCCATGAAAATTCTCTCTCCCCTGGCGTTAAGCCTCGCCGCCCTGCTCACCGCCGGCTGCGGCAACGCCCTGAAAAGCGACTACCGGGCGCCGCAGGTCAACTATCCTGCGGGGTGGCAATACGCTGCCGAAAACGCCGCGCCGACGCCGTTCGACTGGCGTGATTTCCACGATCCTGAGCTCGATCGCTGGCTGCAACAGGTGATGGCGAGCAACAACGATCTGGCCGTCGCCGTGCTGCGCGTCTACCGCGCGCGGCTCGAGGCGGAACGCGTCGGCATCAGCACCGCGCCTGACCTCAGCGCCTCGTTAAGCAGCGGCATCAATCGCCCGTTGTCCGAGTCCTCCGCCTGGAATAAAACCAGCGGCGCGACTCTCTCTACGAGCTATGAAGTCGATCTGTGGGGCAAACTGGCTCGCCAGCGCGACGCCGCCGAGTGGGCCAGCCAGGCTTCCGAGCAAGATCTGCGAACGGCGCGGCTGACGCTGCTGGCCGACGCCGCCACCAACTACTGGCGCATCGGTTTTCTCAATCAGCAGATCGGCGTCAGCCAGGCGAGCATCGCGTATGCCAAAACGACGCTGCGGCTGGCCAACGCCCGTTATCAGGCCGGCAGCATCTCGGCGCTGGACGTGGTGAACGCGGAACAAAACCTGTTGACGCAGGAAAGCCGGCTGTTGACGCTGCAACACGATCGTCAACAGGCGCTGAATGAACAGGCGGTGCTGCGGGGCGCGCCATCAGGCCAGGCCACTATCGCGCCCGCGCGTCTGCCGACGACGGCGATGCCGCAGATCAACACCGGCATTCCCGCCAGCGTCTTGAGCCGTCGTCCGGATCTCAACGCTCAAGAACTGCGGTTGCGCGCCGCCCTGGCCAACGTCGACGAGAAACGTCTGCAATACTATCCCGCGTTCAGCCTGACCGGTTCACTGGGCGCCAGCAGCAGCGCGCTGCTGGAATTCCTGCGCAACCCGACGGGCAGCCTCGGCGCCGGCCTGACGATGCCGTTCCTGCAATGGCGACAAATGGGCGTGGAGATCAAGATCGCCCGCAATGACTATGAACAGCTGGTGCTGGAGTTCAGGCAGGCGCTGTACAAGGCGATGGGCGATGTGAACAACGCCCTGTCGCTGCGCGCGCAACTGCTGGCGCAAGAGACACAGCTGCAGGCCTCGCTGGCGCTGGCGCGCAAATCGGAACGGCTGAACGAAGTGCGTTACCGGCAGGGCGCCGTCACCATAACCGACTGGTTAAACGCGCAGGAGCAACGCCGTCAGGCGGAACTGGCGGTGGACGAAAACCGCTTCGCGCAGTACCAGAACCTGGCGAAAATCTATCTGGAGTTCGGCGGTTCGTCGGCGCCCTAATCCAAACTGCCTGGCCAGTGGGTCAGGCGTTTTTTTAGCGGCGAACACATCAATTTTTCCGGTTTTATCTCCCGCACTCTCTATACTTGAAACATCACCAATTAGACGAAAAATCGTCAAATCGCACATTTATTAGACCATTCTCGCACCAAATCGGTGCAAATACTTAAGTTAAACTGCTGGATTTGATCGCCGCAAGATATAACGTTAAGCTATAGATGCAAAATAATTAGTCACCTAAATGACATAACCTTGGCATAAATGACGGTATTTTGTGATCCACATCCCAACTTAAATGTGGATAATGAATCGTCTTGAACCGCGATTCGATTAGCCTATTTGATAACTCGAAAACAACAGTGAACGGAGATTACGCTTTCACGAACAACGAATAATTCATTAAGGGATGATTATATGAAGTTAAGAAAAAAACGACATAAACCGATGCACATTAACGACATCACCATCATCGATGACAGCAAACTCAAGAAGGCGATCACCGCAGCGGCCCTGGGCAATGCGATGGAGTGGTTCGACTTCGGCGTATACGGCTTTGTCGCCTACGCACTTGGCCAGGTCTTCTTCCCCGGCGCCTCGCCCGGCGTACAAATGATCGCCGCGCTGGCGACCTTCTCCGTGCCCTTCCTGGTGCGTCCGCTCGGCGGCCTGTTCTTCGGCGCCATGGGCGACAAGTTCGGCCGGCAAAAAGTCCTCTCGGTCACCATTATCATCATGGCGGTCAGCACCTTCTGTATCGGCCTGATCCCGTCCTATGCGTCGATCGGCATCTGGGCCCCGATCCTGCTGCTGCTGGCCAAACTGGCGCAGGGCTTCTCCGTCGGCGGTGAATATTCCGGCGCGGCGATCTTCGTCGCCGAATACTCGCCGGACCGCAAACGCGGCTTTATGGGGAGCTGGCTGGATTTCGGCTCCATTGCCGGCTTTGTGATGGGTGCAGGCGTTGTGGTGCTGATCTCCAGCATCGTCGGCGAAGCTAACTTCCTCGACTGGGGCTGGCGCATTCCGTTCTTCATCGCCGCGCCGCTGGGCCTGATCGGTCTCTATTTGCGCCATGCGCTGGAAGAAACCCCGGCGTTCCAGCAGCACGTGGATAAGATGGAGAAAGAGGATCGCAACGCCATCGAAAATCCGCCGAAAACCTCGTTCAAAGAGATCGCGGCCAAACACTGGAAAAGTTTGCTGGTGTGCGTCGGTATCGTGATTTCCACCAACGTGACCTATTACATGCTGTTGACCTACATGCCGAGTTACCTGTCGCATAACCTGCACTACTCGGAGGATCACGGCGTTCTGATCATCATCGCCATCATGATCGGCATGCTGTTCGTGCAGCCGGTGATCGGCCTGACCAGCGACCGTATCGGCCGTAAGCCGTTCATCATCGGCGGCAGCATCGGCCTGTTGGCGCTGGCGATCCCGTGCTTCATTTTGATCAACAGCAACGTCATCGGCCTGATCTTCGTCGGTCTGCTGGTGCTGGCGGTGCTGCTCAACTCCTTCACCGGGGTGATGGCCTCGATTCTGCCGGCAATGTTCCCGACGCACATTCGCTACAGCGCGCTGGCGATTTCGTTCAACATTTCGGTACTGATCGCCGGTGCGACACCGACCGCCGCTGCCTGGCTGGTCGAAGCGACCGGCAACCTGTATATGCCGGCCTACTACCTGATGGTTGTGGCGGTGATCGGTCTTATCACCGGTCTGTACATGAAAGAGACCGCCAACAAGCCGCTGCGCGGCGCGACGCCGGCCGCTTCTGACCGTACCGAAGCGAAAGAACTGCTGCAGGAGACCTACGACAATATCGAACAGAAAGTCGAGGACATCAACGCGCAGATCGCCGAGCTGGAAAAGAAAAAGCAGATCCTGATAGACCAGCACCCCAAGCTGGACTGATCGCCGCTGAAAGACAAAAGCCACCCGTTTGGGTGGCTTTTTTACTTTGATTTCAAAAGAAATAATGCGCAGCGCATTTTTATGACAATCA
>NZ_JVEL01000242.1:0-4960 GCF_001076875.1 Serratia sp. 506_PEND | reverse complement strand
GGGGAAGTTAAAGAGGGGCGGGGATCGCGGTGTAAGTTTCTGCTCAATGGCAGCATCGCCAATTTTCACCGGCCACACCCATCACCAGACACGGACAAGGGCGCGGTAGTCAGTCTCCGCGAATGGCTGGAAAGCATAGGAGTTAAGCCATGACGAAAACAGCAGCAGTAACCCCGAACACCATGGAGATCGCTGGGCAGCCGGCGATCATCAGCTACGTACCAGAGATCGGCGCGTTCCGCGGTAAGTTTCTCGGGCTGTCGGGTTACTGTGATTTCGTTTCGGACAGCATTCAGGGGCTGAAAGCCGAGGGGGAGATCTCTTTGCGCGAATACCTGGACGATTGCAGCGCCGCAGGGATAGAACCATACGCCCGGCAAGAGAAAATCAAGACGTTTACTCTGCGCTATCCGGAGTCTTTCGGGGAACGCCTGAACCAGGCGGCTGCCGAAAACGAGGTATCAGTGAACGCTTTCATCGTCGAAACATTGAATGAGCGAATGAAACACGCTTAGGCTAAATGAACAGGCGGGGGATTCACCTCGCCCCTCATTTACAGGTAATCGTCGTTGTAATCGTTGATCAGGTGATTGCCGTAATCGGACAGTAACTTCAGAGAAAACGTGGTTTCCTCAAGGCTGGCGGAGCCCATCGCGGCAAATACCGTTAACTTGACCAGCAATAATGAATTTGAAAGCTCGGAGCCATTCATCATCAAAAATATGGATGATGCTTGAAACGCAGTGCGTTTGTTGCCGTCGTGAAAAGCGTGGGCTTTCGCTATTCCTATCAGATACATAGCAGCAAGAGCATAAATATCATCGACCCCTTCATAATAATGCAGATTTTGAACTCTGCTCAGGGCGCCATCGAGTAACGCTCTATTGGCATTGCCGCTTTGTGGCAGTGTCTCCGCATGGATGCGCTGAACTTCATCAGACGAAAGAAAAACCAATGCCATTAGTTATCCTCAAGTCTCTTAATGATTTCTGCGTGCTTCTCTCTTGTGCGCTTCATTGCATCTTCAAACGACAAGGGTATTTTTCGTGGAATAAAAAGCGCCGGGTGCTGTTTTTCCAGGTCACGCAACGCTTGAACCAGTGGGGTTTGACTCATACCTCTAACCTTTTCACGAAGTGATTTTAGACGGGCTGCGGCGGCTGGGTCTTCTGGGGATAAATCAGCACCAGACAATGTGACATTATTCTGACCATCGCTGATAACGGTGATAGTGCCACCGGAGCGGAGGTAATCCAGCATATCCGCTAGATTTGCGCGAAATTCGGCATCAGTGACAGTCTTCATATTGGTTTCCATTGTTCGCGCTCGTGCTTTAAATGTAACGACCCATGGCTTAATAATAACACGGCCAGCGGCAGTTTTATTCATTGCACAACCACGCCCAATATTGCACAATTTTTCCCCCTCCTGAAAACCCCACCCAAACCAGCACCGGCGCGGCTTTGCGCCCCCTGCACAACTGCACAAAAAAGCACCCTTTTAGCGCGCGGGCGAGGCGGGGGAGCAATCGCGCGCTGAGGGGTGCCAGAGAGGTCTTTTTCTTATAGGGTTTCTGCTGCTGGTATCGCTCGCTGTTCGTTTGTTTCATTGTGAGCCATGCACTGGCGTGCAAACGCACAACGCCCCGTGATGGGGCGCTGATGGCGTGAGAGAGGAAGGCGGGTTACTGCGGGGTTGAAGATTCAGCCAACGCGTAGGGGGTGAAGTCGAACACCTCAATACCCAGCCATTCATTCAGCTGCTTGAGGTTCTCCATGATCGGATACAGTTCATTGATGGCGAACACCTTGGCGGCCTTCTCGATGTCGCCGAAGCCGCCGGTATTGTTCGGCAACATGCCCATCAGTTGCGGCGGCACGCGGTGCGCGGCGAGCATGTCATCGCGGGTGGCGTCTTTGATGCCGGTAAACTCGTCTTTCGCCGATACCTGGCTGAAGGGCATGATTTGCAGGCCGTCTTTCTTGCCGCCGGCGGCGTAGACAAACAGGTTTTTGAATGCGCCGCCGCCGCGGGCATCTTTCAGAGACGACTTGAGCTTCTCAACATCCTTGTTGTTGGCAACGGGATCGGTCAGATAAACAATCACGCCGGCGTGGCTGCCGTTGATGTAGTAGTTGCGTCGGAACAGCGTAGCCTCACCGTTCAGCATGGCCGAATGCAGCACCGCCATGTACTCCGGCGTGCCGTAAATCTCCTGGTGAATGCTCGGCGCTCGCAGGTGAAAGACTGAGCCCGGCGCGAAAGGGTGATCCTCTGCGTAATAGGTAACAAACCAGTATTGATCCAGGTTCTCACCGCGTCGCGTGTACTTTGCCAGCGAGTGCTTTAGCTTCAGAGGCCGGCCGAGCCTGCTGTCGATGCGCTCGAGGTAACCATTACCGAAGACCAGGTAATCCAGCACAAAGGCGGATGCCTCCTGCCGCGACAACATCGGGTGAGGCTTAAAGCAGCTCATGATCACGTTGCGCTTGAAGATGATGGGGGACTGGTGATGCACGGCAACATCGAACATGCGCGCCAGGCCGTAGGGGCTGATGGGCGGCTCGTAGTATCGGCCGTTCTTAGCGCACTCCATGCAATCGAGCAGGTCGCGCTGATCCAGTATCGGGGAGGCTTCACCGAAGGAAAATGACTCCACCCCCTCGAGCGGTTGTTGTTCTGCAGCAGCGTCAGCGGTGACTGTGTTGGCCGCCTCGTTTGCCATCCATTCCGGACGGCCGTTACTTTGGCGGTTATTGTTGCGCTTGCGGCCCATACGTTAAAACTCCTCAACAAAACTGTCTTCAGTGCCGCCGGCATCGCTGCCGATCGGTTCGTTAATCAGGGCATGCATACAAGCCCAGGCGAGATCGCCGTGGTTGCTGCCGTTGGTGCGGTCGGATTCATAGGAGATCTGGCCGCCTGGGGTGACAAACTTCCGCACGGTCATAAACGAGCGCACCAGCTCCTGCCCGAAGCCGGCGTCGTATTCCAGACGGCCGGCACGGATCACCATTTGCGTCTTCATCACCAGCGCGCGCTTGAATGCTGGCGAATAGAGCAGCTTTTCTGCGGCGGGGAAGAACTTCACCACCAAGAGATGAACCGCATCACCGATGCCGTTGCCATCAATACCGATGTGCTGCACGTTGTAGCGGCTGAGCAGGGCTTTGATCACATCGGCCTGTTCTTCGTACTCCATGCCGCGTAGCTGGATGGTCTCGACAATACGGAATTTGCCGCCGGGAACGGCCGGCGGCGCGATGATTGTCAGGCCGGCGCTGTCACCTTTGCCGCTGCTGCCGTTGGGATCGTAACCGATCCAGACCGGGCGGTTACCCAGGGGGCGCGGGGCGTAAGGGTTCCAGTCTGACCAGACATCACGGTTGTACCCGTCGACGCCGCAACCAATCAGGGCGTTATAGTCGAATGCGCGCTCACCTTTGGCGATAAAGCGGCAGCGGTACAGGTTTTCGAAATCCTCCGGGCTGTTTTCGTCTTGGATCTCCTGGAGGTTAATCTTGTCGAAACCTTGTTCGATGACATCATCAATCGTGACTACCTGGCGCCACATGTTGTCACCGCACAGCTTGCCGTTCTTCAGTGCCTTGTGGGTGGTATCAAATTCCACCTGTTTCTCTTTCGGGCGGGCCTTGTTGTAAAACGCACCCGTCCAGAAGGTGTATGCCTCATGTTCTTCGCTGGACGGCGTTGAGAAGTAGGTGCGGCGCAAACCTATATGGGTTGCCATCCCTGCCGCCACTCTGCGTAGCTCCAGGAACTTAGAAACCCAGAAAGCCTCATCAAGATATAGGTTGCCGGTATAGGACTGAGCAGACGCGGCAGAGGTGCCGAGGAAATACAGTGTTGCACCGTTGCTCAGGATGATAGCGTCGCCGCCTTTAAGCTCAATGCCAATTTGCCGCGCCAAAAACTGGATGAAGTGCTTGAAGTTCAACGCCTGGGCGCGACTCGCCGATAAAAATATCTGGTTGGTGCCGGTTTCCAGCGCGTCCAGCAGCGCCTCGCGCGCAAAGTACCAGCTGGCGCCGATCTGACGAGACTTCAGGATGAAACGGTTACGCCGGCTGCGTTGCTTGTACCAGCGTTTTTGATGCTCATACAGTGAGTCCAGAACCAGCGCCCGCAGCTCCTCAACTTGTTCGGGGGTGAAGTGGTTCTTCGGTGTTTTCTTCCGGGTGGCCCGCTCCTGGGCCTTCCTCTCATCGCGGGAAAAGCGCTCCAACTGCCGGCCGAACAGGTCGATAAGCTTAACGTCGTGGCTGTTGATGGATTCGCCTTTTTCCACCAGGCGCAGCAGCTGCACGTCCAGGCGTTCCTGTACGCGCTTCAACAGCGGTGTGTTGTCCCATTCATCACGGCGGCGCCAGGAATAGAGCGTGTTGGCGCTCACCCCTAAGCGCTCGGCTATTTGAGGGATGCTATAGGCCTGCCAATACAGGCTTTTGGCTTCGTCGCGGTGATCGATAATCTGCTTCATGACAACAGGCTATCGCGCCCGCGTACGGCAAAATATCTCCGCTAATTGTCGCAAGTCCGCGACAAATCGAACGTTTTGCGACGTTAATCAGTAACGGGAATGATGGGGGCACAGGTTAATAACACCTTCACTACCCGGAGTTTTCGCATGACGAAGTCCACCAAATTCTTCCGCGTTGCTGTCGAAGGCGACACCCTGGACGGCCGCGTGCTGGCCCGCCAGGACATCATTGATATGGCGGAAACCTATGATCCAAAGGTCAAAGGTGCTCGCGTCAATATTGAACACATTCTCTCCCTCATGCCGGATGGCGTTTTTTCTGCTCAGGGGGATGTGACCGCGGCTCGCTATAGCGAGATCGGTGATGGCGCTCTCAAGGGCAAGTTGGCGCTGGAAGTTCAAATCGACCCTACCGACGAGCTGGTCAAGACCAACCGCAAGCGGCAAAAGGTGTACACC
>NZ_JVEL01000241.1:0-2884 GCF_001076875.1 Serratia sp. 506_PEND | reverse complement strand
GGCGCTGGAGCAACACCCGGTCAAGCTGGTGGTCGAGAACGACCAAACGCCGGACTGCGGCATTTTGTCGATGCTGAACGCCTTTTTCCACGCCGCGGAAGATAGCCACCTGCCGGTCAGCATGACCTTCGATATGGCCAACTGGCTGTGGGTGGGGCAAGACGCCTTCGCCGCCGCCGAACGCCTGGCCCGCCACGTCGGTTACGTGCACGTCAAAGCCGCCACCCAAGGCCCGCGCGGCTGGCGCGCCATCGCGCTGGACGATACCGACGGCAGCTGGCGCGACCTGCTGGCCCGCCTGCCGCACGATGTGCCGCGCGGTATCGAATTCCCGTTGCAGGGCGATGACCTGGAAGCCGTCACCCGCCATTACGTCAATATCTTGCGTGCGGAGTAACCCCATGATGACAACGTTAACGGCAACGACGGCGCAGCAGGCGCCCCTGGATGTGGTCACGCTGGGCGAAGCCATGGCGATGTTCGTGGCGGCGCAAACCGGCGACTTGGCGGAGGTGGAAACCTTCACCAAACGCATCGCCGGCGCCGAACTGAACGTGGCGATCGGCCTGGCGCGTCTGGGCATGAACGTCGGCTGGGTCAGCCGCGTCGGCAACGATTCGTTCGGGCGCTTCACCCTGCAGCAGTTGAAAAAGGAAGGCATCAATTACCGGCAGGTGACGGTCGACGGCCACTACCCCACCGGTTTTCAGGTGAAATCCAAAACCACCGATGGTACCGATCCCAGCGTGGAATACTTCCGCAAGGGCTCGGCGGCCAGTCACCTGTCGATTGCCGATTTTAACCGCGAGTATTTCGGTTCCGCGCGCCACCTGCACCTGAGCGGCGTGGCGGCGGCGCTGTCCAGCGAATCGCTGGCGCTGTGCCACCATGCGGCGCGCGAGATGCGCGCCATGGGCAAAACCATTTCGTTCGACCCCAATCTGCGCCCGGTGCTGTGGCCCAGCCGCGAGGTGATGATCGAGCAGCTGAACCAGCTGGCGTTCGCCGCCGACTGGGTGCTGCCGGGGCTGAAAGAAGGGCAGATCCTCACCGGCCAATCGACGCCGGAAGGCATCGCCGATTTCTATCTGGAACGCGGCGTGCAGGCGGTGATCATCAAAACCGGTCCGGATGGCGCCTGGTTTAAAACCGCCGCCGGCGATAAGGCGGCGGTGGCCGCGGTCAAGGTCGACAACGTAGTGGATACCGTCGGCGCCGGGGACGGCTTTGCCGTCGGCACCCTCAGCGCCCTGCTGGAAGGCAAAACGCTGGTACAGGCGGTGCAGCGCGGCAACAAAATCGGCTCGCTGGCGATCCAGGCCATCGGCGACAGCGAAGGCCTGCCGACCCGTGCGGCGCTGGCCGAATAACAATAAAAAAAACGACTTCTCCGCATGACGTCAGCCTCTGGCCCTACAACCGGGACGCGTCGGGAGAGCATCTGCCCCTTCGTCTTTCACGCCCAGCGTGCCGTGCGAAGGGGATGCAACACCACTGAAGGATACTGAACATGAACAAAGCGACTGTCGCGGCCAAACGCTGGTGGTACATCATGCTCATCGTGTTTATCACCTACAGCCTGGCCTATCTCGATCGCGCCAACTTCAGCTTCGCCTCCGCCGCCGGCATCAATGAAGATCTCGGCATCACCAAGGGCATGGCCTCGCTGTTGGGCGCGCTGTTTTTCCTCGGTTATTTCTTCTTCCAAATTCCCGGTGCCATCTACGCCGAACGCCGCAGCGTCAAAAAATTGATCTTCTGGTGCCTGATCCTGTGGGGCGGTTGCGCCTCGCTGACCGGCGTGGTCAGCAATATCCCGATGCTGGCCGCCATCCGCTTTATTCTCGGCGTGGTGGAAGCGGCGGTGATGCCGGCGATGCTGATCTACATCAGCAACTGGTTCACCAAATCGGAACGGTCACGCGCCAATACCTTCCTGATCCTCGGTAACCCGGTGACGGTGCTGTGGATGTCGGTGGTGTCAGGCTACCTGATCCACGCCTTCGGCTGGCGCGAAATGTTTATCATCGAGGGCATTCCGGCGGTTATCTGGGCGTTCTGCTGGTGGGTGCTGGCGAAAGACAAACCGGCGCAGGCCGGTTGGTTGAGCGCCGATGAGAAACAGGCGCTGCAACAGCAGCTGGACGAAGAGCAGAAAGGCATCAAGGCCGTGCGCAACTACGGCGAAGCCTTCCGCTCACGCAACGTGATCCTGTTGTGCGTGCAGTACTTCGCCTGGAGCATCGGCGTGTATGGCTTCGTGCTGTGGCTGCCTTCCATCCTGCGCAGCGGCATGCAGATGGGCATGGTGGAAGCCGGCTGGCTGTCGGCGGTGCCTTACCTGGCGGCAACCATCGCCATGGTCGTCGTCTCCTGGGCGTCGGACAAAATGCAAAACCGCAAGCTGTTCGTCTGGCCGCTGCTGCTGATCGGCGCGCTGGCGTTCTTCGGATCTTACGCCGTCGGCGCCAACCACTTCTGGATCTCCTACGGCCTGCTGGTGGTCGCCGGCGCTGCGATGTATGCCCCTTATGGGCCGTTCTTCGCCATCATTCCGGAAATGCTGCCGAAAAACGTCGCCGGCGGCGCCATGGCGCTGATCAACAGCATGGGCGCGCTGGGTTCGTTCTTCGGTTCGTGGTTCGTCGGCTATCTGAATGGCGCCACCGGCAGCCCGGCGGCCTCTTACATGTTTATGGCCATCGCACTGGTGGTGGCGGTGGTGCTGACGCTGATCGTCAAGCCCGCCCGCAACGAGATCCAGCCGCAATTGGCTTGATCCGGTTATACTTTTTCTCTGTTAACCCAACCGGGGGGGGCGCCATGCCCCCTTTGGCTCAGCTGGAGTTCGTGATGAAGCCTTCTATCGTATTGTACAAAAGCC
>NZ_JVEL01000240.1:0-18373 GCF_001076875.1 Serratia sp. 506_PEND | reverse complement strand
AGACCGCCGCTACCGCCAAAGCGGTTTATTTACAGCTGATTTAATCTCGAGTAATAAATAATTAAGCGCCTATCCGTTATCGGTGTAATGTTTATATTTTGTTAAATTAAAAACTATCCTTATCAGTATTTACCCCCCGATCACAAAAGCGTGATAAAGCGATTCACCGCGCCCGTGCGCGGCAGTATTCTGTTGGCACCCGGTTTACATAGAAAGGACGTGATATGTACAAGACTATTTTAGTGCCGATCGATATTGAAGAGGACCTGTTGACCGAGCATGCGCTGAAGCATGTGGAATATTTGGCGAAGATGTCCGGCGCTAAAGTGCATTTCTTCCATGCGCTGCCGGATGCTTCGGCGTTTGTTACTGCCTATTCGTTCGGTCTCAAGGAGTTTGAGAATCAGGCGGAGGTGAAGGCGGTGGATAGACTGAAGAAAATCATGTCGGAAATCGATCTGCCGTTGGATCGCCTCAATTACACCGTCAGCTTCGGTTCTGCACGCGATCAGGTGTTGGAACTGGCGGAAGAGATCGACGCCGATCTGATCATCATCGGTTCGCGTCGCCCGAGCGTGAAAACCTATCTGCTGGGGTCCAACGCCGCCGCTATCGTTCGCCATGCCAATATTTCGGTGATGGTGGTCAGATAATCCATCTTAAATTCACCATTTTCGGGCACGTTCTGCGGTTACCGGCCGGCTGCAGAGCGTGCTTTGCGTTTTATTGCCATCCCAGTCTGAACTGCTACGATTTTAGCTGACGTTTTTATGCCAACCGGGCCACCGGCCTTGCGCATATTTTTCATTTCAGCCAGAAGAGGGGCAGCTATGCCATTAGAAGTCGATGGGATTATCAGAGGCGATCGGGGCAGTGAACCGAGCCGTTGGCAACATGCGTCAACCAAACCGCTTATCACGCTGACCTGGCATCACACCATTCCCTGGAACTGTTTGCGTAATGTCTGGAATGGTCTGGTGGCGGGGCAGCATTGGAACGCGCTGGACGAGTTTATGAATCTGATCGGTGTGCCAAACCGCGCCGCGGTGCTCAAACAGATCCAGAATAAGAACCTGCAGGATCGCGATGGATTACACACTCTGGTGACCTGGCAAGGATGGAATATCGTCGAGGGGCCAGGTAATGAGTATCGCGCGCAGGGGGACGATCCCGGTGAAAACTTCGACGGTTGGTCGGGTAAGGGCATGAGCACTAATCAGCAAGCGACGCTGCAGCAGGTCAACGTGTTGTATCAGGTGATGGCGCCGCTGGGAAGCCGTGCGCTGGACGCCGCCAGACAGGCACCGCCCATTACTGCGGAAGAAGCAGACGTCTTGCAACGGACGATTAAACAGACCCGCCCAACGTTGCGAGGAAAGGAACCGATCCGGTGGCAAGAAGACATGTGGCATCAGGTGCAGCCGGGTAAAGAGGCGAAACACTTCGCCCGCTGGGACACCAAACCGGTGTGGCGCAAACGCCTGCACAGCGACCTGGCTCAGGCTGGATAAGCCTCTCCCCGCGCCGGGTTGCCGGCGCGGGGCATTAATCCAGCGTTAATCGCACAGCGCCACTATGTCGTCGTACAACGCCTTGGGGATTTCCACGCCGTATTGCTCGCTCTGGCGCCGTTGCCGATAACGGCGTTCGCCGGGGATGCGGGCGCCTTGCGCCTGCATATCGGCAAACATCGCCTCCGCTCCGGCGAAATATTTCGCCTTATCCGCACCGAGAAAACGCTCGGGATCCAACGCGATAACCAGCTCACCGCCGTAAGGCGACGAACCGGTGCCATCGTCATAGGCCAGCGATTCCTTGCTGGTCATATCGCCGATCAGCGGCCCTGCCAGCAATTCAACCATCGCCGCCAGCGCCGAGCCCTTATGCCCGCCGAAGGTCAGCATCGCGCCCTCCAACACGCTGGCGGCATCGGTGGACGGATTGCCTGCCTTATCAATGCCCCAGCCTTCAGGCAGCGGGGTGCCAGCGCGGCGGTGTAATTCGATTTCGCCGCGCGCCGCCGCGCTGGTGGCCATGTCGAACAAAAATGGCGGCCGATCCGGACGCGGCCAGCCGAAGGCGATGGGGTTGGTGCCGAAGAGCGGTCGCGAACCGCCGGCCGGCGTCACCCAGGCGTGGCTGGGCGTGCAGGCCAAGGCCACCAACCCCTGCTCGGTCAGCGGTTCGATATCGGCCCACAGCGCGGAGAAATGCACGCAGCGGTTGATCGCCAGCGCGGCGAGGCCGTTGGCGCGCACTTTCTCGATAAAGGCCGGCAGGGCGGTGCGGTAGGCCAGCAGGGAGAACGCGCCGCCGGCGTCGGCGCGCAAGATAGCCGGCGCCTGGTCGAGCAACCTGGGCATCGCATCGGCAGAAACCTTGCCTGCCCGCAGCGATCGCACGCAGCCCAACAGCCGGTACAGCCCGTGAGAAGCGCAGCCGTCGCGTTCGCCCTGAGTGACATTTTGCGCCACCGCTTCGGCATGCGCCTGATTGAAACCGTTGTTGCGCAGCGTACGCAACGCCAGTTGATAAGCCTGTTCCAGCGACAGCACATGCATGGATGTCATTTCGATGTCCTCCCTGGGGTCATTCTTCTTCATCGCCGATAAAATTGGCCTGGGGTAAACAGGTATAGGCGCCCCAGTAGTAAATCGCCAGCGCAATCACCGCCATGGTGAGGGTGTCCCATGGATGAGCAATAGCGCCGATGCCGCCGAAGCTGCTGAGGTAGGAAAGCCCGATCACCAGCGCATAGAAGACGATCAGCCACAGCGAGGACCAAATTTGCTGTCGGAGGCTAACGGCGTGGGTCGGCACCTGATTCTTGAACAGGATGTAGATGAAGAACATCAGGATCTGCAAGCCGAGCAGCCAGGAGACGGTATCCCAGCCGGACCAGAAGACGATCAGCGCCGAAATGATAAACGACAGCGGGCCGAGCACGCAGAAACCGCGGACCCGGAACGGACGCGGCATATCGGGCGCATTGCGCCGCAGCCCGGCGGCGGTCACCGGGGCGATGGCGTAGCTCAGCACCAGTGCGGCGGATACCACGCCGATCAGTTTTTCCCAGGATGGGAACGGCAGCGTCCAGAATACCGAGAGAGCGAAGGTCAGCCACAGCGCCGGGCGGGGAATACCTGACTCGCCATCGACCCGGGTGAACAGTTTGAAGAAGGTGCCGGCGCGCGCCCAACCGTAGATCACGCGAGGCGTGGCGTTCATATAGATATTGCCGGTGCCGCTCGGCGAAACGATCGCGTCGCTGACCACCAGAAACGCCAGCCATCCCATGCCCAGCGTGATGGCGATGTCGCGGAACGGCAGGGAGAACTGTTGGCTGATGCCGGCCCAGCCGCCGCTCAGCATCTCGCTGGGGATACTGCCGAGAAACGCTATCTGCAGCAGCACATAGATGATGGTGGACAGCACTACCGACAGGATCAGCGCGATGGGAATGGTGCGCTGCGGCCGTTGCACCTCGCTGGCGACCGAAATGATCGGTGTCAAGCCGAGGTAGGCGAAGATGATGCCGCCGGCGGAAATGGCGGCCTCAACGCCAGCGGAACCGAAGGGAGCAAAGCCCTGGCTGTGCAGGTTTTCCGGTTTGAAAAAGCTGAACAACACCACGATCACCAACAGCGGCACCAGAAACTTCAGCACGCTGATCAGGTTATTGGATTTGGCGAAGGTTTTGACGCTGTAATAGTTGAGCGCGAAGAAAAAGCACAGCAGCGCCAGCTGCACCAGCCAGCCGATCGCTGTTGGATCGCCGGAACCCGGCTGGCTGAGGAACGGGAACCAGGCGGCGGCGTACTGCCGGGCGGCGACGACTTCGATGGCGATCAGGCTGGAGAAGGCGATCAGCGTGATAAACCCCAGCAGATAACCCATCAGTTCGCCGTGCGAGAATACCGGATAGCGAATGATGCCGCCGGCGCGCGGCAGGGCGGCGCCCAGCTCGCAGTAGACGATGCCGAGCAGCAGCACCGCCAGGCCGCCGATCAGCCAGGAATAAATGCCGGCCGGGCCGGCGATGGAGGAGACATGGCTGGCGGCGAACAGCCAACCGGAGCCGAAGATGGCGCCCAGACCGATGAACGTCAGATCGGTGAGCGTAAGCTGCTTCTTGAATTTGCCTTGGGTTGTCATGGTATTACCCTTTTGTTATTGAGTGGCAGGCAGATGCGGCCGGGCTAATGTTGGGCAGGTGAAACCAGGGGATCTCGGGTGTAAACGCCGTTAACCAGTCGCAGCAGGTTGAGCGGGTTGGCGTCCTGCAGCGCCGGCGGCAACAGCGCCGCAGGGGTGTTTTGCAAACAGACCGGCCGCAGGAAACGCTCGATGGCCAGCGTGCCTACCGAGGTGCCGCGTGCGTCGCTGGTCGCCGGGTAAGGGCCGCCGTGCACCATGGCGTCGCACACTTCCACCCCGGTCGGATACCCGTTGAACAGCACCCGACCGGCTTTGCGCGCCAACAGTGTCGTCAAACCGGCGGCCACATCGAGATCGTCGTCGTCCGCCAGCAGCGTGGCGGTCAACTGGCCTTGCAATGCCGTTAGCGCCGCATGCAGCTGCGTTTCATTATCCACCGCCACCAGGATGCTGACCGGGCCGAAGACCTCTTGTTGCAGCAGCGGGTCAGCCTGCAGCAACAGCGCCTCCTCCGCCTGATAAAGCTGCGCCGCCGCCCGAAGAGCGGGCGTTTCGCTTCGGCCTGCCAGCCGCCGCATACCCGGGTGGGCATCAAGGGCCGCCAGCCCGTGACGGTAGTGCTCCAGGGTGCCGGCATTCAGCATCGGCTGCGGCTCGGCGGCGTTGACCAGGGCACTCATCGTTTCGGTTAACCGATCCAAGGCGGCGCCGCGCAGCGCGACGATCACGCCGGGCTTGGTGCAGAACTGACCGCAGCCGAGTGTGAAGGAAGAGACCAGCTCCTGCGCAATGTGCTGCCCGCGCCGCGCCAACGCCTTGGGCAGGATCACTACCGGATTGATGCTCGACATTTCTGCAAAGACCGGGATAGGTTGAGGGCGTTGCATCGCCAGATCGAACAGCGCTCGGCCGCCTTGCAGCGAGCCGGTGAATCCCACTGCCTGAATCGCCGGATGTTGTACCAAATCAGCCCCTACGCGGTTGCCGAAGATCATGTTGAAGACGCCGGCGGGCATCCTTGTGCGTTCCCGAGCGCGCTCGATCGCCTGAGCGGTCAGCTCGGCGGTGATCATATGGCCGCTGTGCGCCTTGAACACGACCGGGCAGCCGGCGGCGAGCGCGGCGGCGGTATCACCGCCCGCGGTGGAAAACGCCAGCGGGAAGTTGCTGGCGCCGAATACCGCCACCGGGCCGAGCGCCGTGCGGTATTGGCGCAGATCGGGGCGCGGCAGGGGGGAACGCTGCGGCAGCGCGCAGTCGATACGCACACCCTCGACGTCGCCGCGCTGCAGCAGCGTGGCGAACAGCCGCATCTGGCCGCTGGTTCTGGCGCGTTCGCCGCTCAAGCGCGCCGGCGGCAGGGCCGTTTCCTGTGTGGCGAGGGCGAAGAAGGTTTCGTCCAAGGCATCTAGCTCCTCGGCGATGGTGTCCAAAAAGTTCGCGCGTTGCTCGGCGCTGAGTTGCGAATAGGGCGCAAAGGCCGTGGCAGCGGCTTCTGCGGCGGCGGCGGTTTCTGCCGCCGTGGCCTGGTGGAAGCGGTAGCCGGTTGGCTGACCGTCGTCGGCGCGCAGGCTAAACAGCGACGCTTCCCCTTCGGCGCGGCGCTGGCCGCCGATAAATTGTTGGCCGCTGATGGCGGCGTAGCGATCGTTGGGCATCGTTTCCCCCGGTAGATAAAGCATGACGCCCGGCATGGCCGGGCGATGAAGGCGTCACAGGCCGACGTTCGGCAGCGCAGGGCGGGTGGCCAGCGCTTTATCGATCACGGCGTTGATCTCGGTGAGCGTTTCTCCCTGCAGCGCCAGGCGCGGAGGGCGAGTGACAGCGCTGCCGCGGCCGACCCGCTGTTCGCAGAGTTTGATGCACTGCACCAGATCGGGGCGGGCATCGAGGTGCAGTAGCGGCATAAACCAGCTGTATAGCGCCAACGCTTCCTCATAGCGTTTTTCCTTCGCCAGCCGGAACAGGGTTTCCCCTTCGCGCGGGAAGGCATTGGACATGCCGGAGATCCAGCCTTGCGCGCCGACGGCGATGCTTTCCAGCACCACATCGTCCAACCCGGCGAACAGCACGAAGCGATCGCCGACTTCATTGCGCAGGTCGATAAAGCGGCGGGTATCGCCCGACGAGTCTTTGAAGCACACGATGTTCTCGCAGTCGACCAGCGAGGTCAGAATGTCGGGCGTGACGTCATTTTTGTAAATGGGAGGGTTGTTGTAGACCATTATCGGCAGATCGGTCGCGCCAGCGACGCTGCGGAAGTGCGCGGCGGTTTCGTGCGGTTTGGCGGAGTAGACCAGCGCCGGCATCACCATAATCCCGTCGACGCCAGCCTTTTGCGCTTCGCGCGCCATGTTCTGCGCGAAGGCGGTGGTGAATTCGGCGATGCCGGCGATCACCGGCACTTTACCGTCGGCGGCGTCTTTCGCCACTTCGATCACCGCCAGTTTTTCCTGCACCGTCATCGAAGTATTTTCACCGACGGTGCCGCATACCACCAGGCCGGAGACGCCGTCGCGCACCAGGTTTTTGATCACCGTATGGGTGGCGTCGAGGTCCAGAGAGAAATCGTTGCGAAATTGGGTCGTCACCGCCGGGAATACGCTGCTCCAGCTTATGGTTTTATGGCTCATCGTGTTGTCCTGTCGTCCGAAAGTGTTAATGAAAAGTGAATCTTTGGTAAGGCTCACCGACAGATTGACCGGTATTGCGCAGGGAGGCTTGACGCTTTTCGCCGATTGCCGCGACGAAATTGGCACAATAGCGGCGGAAAGCGGGCGTGAAAAATCGGGCGTCGGTGCGCCGTGAGAAGAGAGGGTTAACTAGGTAAATCAGCGTGTTAAGCGGAAAGCGTCAGGCGAAAATCGCGCGGCGTGGAGCCGGTCATCGCTTTGAACTGACGGCTGAAGGCGCTGTGATCGGTATAGCCGCACTGCAGCGCGATGTCCGTGATCGGCAGATCGCCGGCCAGGAGTTCCGTGGCCTTTTCCAGCCGCACTTTATGGATCATCTGGCGCGGGGTGAGGTGGAAGATACGTTTGCAGTAGCGTTCGATCTGCGCCACCGACAACCCGGTCAGCGCCGTCAGCTCTTCAAGCGCGATCGGTCGCGCGTAGTGGCGGCGGATATGCACGTCGATCGCCGCCAGCCGTTGGTAGGCCGGGTGATTGGCCCTGGCCTCCTGCAGGTCGTGAGAAATACCCGCCATACCGATGATTCTTCCCTGCGCGTCATACAGCGCCAGCTTTTGCGTCAGGCACCAGCCGGTTTCTCGGCCGTTGTACAGGTGCATCTCCAGTTGATCCTGGATCAGCACGCCGTGGCGCAATACCCGCAGATCCTGCTCGGTGTAGCCGGATCCGAGCTGAGCGGGAAAAACGTCGGCGGAGGTCTTGCCCAGCAGCGGCGTGACGGTTTTGAAACCGCAGCGCCTGGCCAGCGTCAGGTTGGCCAGCAGGTAGCGAGCCTGGGCGTCTTTGATAAAGAACACGACGTTGGGAATCGCGTTCAGCAACGGCGCGATCAGCGCCAGCGTATTCAGCAGATCGCGCAGGTTGTTCGGGCGCTGCTGCGCCAGTCCGTCGCACAGGCGCGACAGATGTTCGACGGCAAAAACGTCCTCCTGCTCCGGCAGCCCCACAAGCGAAGGCGGCGAGAGAGAAACCGGAGGCGGGTAGTCTGAAGTGGATCGCATAGCAGTCCCTTTTCGGTCGTTAGCCGGAAAAACAGGCGGGCCAGGTTGGCGCTTTCGCATCAATATTAACTTTTTTGTAACGAAGCAAGCGCTATTTCCGGCGGGCTGCCAAATATGCGGATTGCCGCATACTTTTGCCGGACGGTGTTTGGCGGTTGCTTGAAAACTGCGGCGTTTCTCGCTAGGCAAGGGTTTAGCATGGAAATAACAATATGATAAATAAGTTATTATTATGACAATCGTTAAGTTCATTCCCGCGGCGCGTCAGTCCCGACTTTTGTCACTGTGCTGATTTCTTCATTCGCTGCGCCGAAACGCATCAAGCCGTCATGCTCACATTCGTTCAGGCTAATGCCATTGGTAACATCTCATTAACCCAGGAGACGCCGATGGCACTTTCTGCGCATATCACCGCTTTGCGGGCGATCGATTCTCATACCGGCGGAGAGCCGACCCGCCTGATCGTGGAAGGTTTTCCCGATCTTGGCGAGGGCAGCATGGCGGAACGGCGGGCGCGTTTCGCGCAACATTATGACGATTGGCGCTGCGCGGTGATGCTCGAACCGCGCGGCAATGACGTGCTGGTGGGGGCGCTGCTGTGTCGCCCCTGCTCGCCGCAGGCCACCGCTGGGGTGATCTTCTTTAACAACAGTGGCTATCTGGGTATGTGCGGGCACGGCACCATCGGGCTGATCGCTTCGCTGGCGCACCTGGGGCGCATCCACGCCGGGCGCCATCTCATCGAGACCCCGGTCGGCACGGTAAACGCCACGCTGCATGACGACGGCAGCGTCACGGTGGAGAACGTGGCGGCTTATCGTTACCGTCGCCAGGTGCGGCTTGAGGTTGCCGGTCACGGGCCGGTGACGGGCGACATCGCCTGGGGGGGCAACTGGTTCTTCCTGATCGGCGAGTCACCGTTGCTCATCGATAAACACAATCTGGAGGCGTTGACCGCATTCACCTGGGCGGTGCGGCAGACGTTGGAACAGGCGGGCATCCGCGGTGAAGACGGCGGCGCGATAGACCATATCGAACTGTTCGGTGACGATCCGCAGGCCGACAGCCGCAGCTTCGTGCTGTGTCCCGGCAAAGCCTATGACCGTTCCCCGTGCGGTACCGGCACCAGCGCCAAACTGGCGTGTCTGGCGGCGGACGGCAAACTGCCGCCGGACACGCAGTGGCGGCAGGCCAGCGTGATCGGCAGTGAATTCCAGGCCTATTATCGTTGGAACGGCGATCGCATTGCCCCCTTTATTCGCGGGCAGGCCTATGTGTGCGCCGATAGCCAACTATTGCTCGACGAACGCGATCCCTTCGTCTGGGGAATACGCTGATGGGAGCCGAGCGGGGAGCCGATGTCATCGTGGTCGGCGCCGGTATCATCGGCGCCGCTTGCGCCTGGCGGCTGGCGCGGGAAGGGTATCGTGTCTCGGTGGTGGACGACCGCCGCGCCGGCGCCACCGCAGCCGGTATGGGGCACCTGGTTTGCATGGACGATAATCCTGCCGAGCTGGCGTTAAGCGCTTATTCGCTGCGGTTGTGGCGCGAAGTGACGGGGCGCATGCCGGAAGCCTGCGCCTGGCGCGGCTGCGGTACGCTGTGGTTGGCGGATCAAGCGGATGAAATGGCCATCGCCGAGCAAAAGCGGGCGCGGCTGGCGGAGCAGGGCGTGGCCGCGGAACTGCTGGCGGCGGAGCAGATCGCCGTCATGGAGCCGATGCTGCGGCATGGCCTGGCCGGCGGACTGCGGGTGCCGGGCGACGGCATTGTGTATGCGCCGCTCGCGGCTCGCTGGCTGTTGGCCGACGGTGGTGCGGCAATTGACGTGGTGCATGGTGAAGCGACAGCGTTGGAGGAGGAAGCCGTGCGGCTGGCGGACGGCAGACGTCTGGTCGCGCCGGTGGTGGTCCTGGCCTGCGGCCTTAGGGCCAATAACCTATTGCCACAGACTTTGCTTCACGCCAAGAAGGGGCAACTGGCGATCACCGACCGCTACCCGCCGCGGGTGCGGCATCAACTGGTGGAGCTGGGGTATGGCGCCAGCGCGCATGCCAGCAACGGCACGTCGGTGGCTTTCAATGTGCAGGCGCGGCCCACCGGACAATGGCTGATCGGCTCTTCCCGCCAGTTCGACGCCATCGATTCGGCATTGGACATGCCGCTGTTGGCGGCAATGCTTACGCGTGCGCAGCATTTCTTGCCCGCACTGGCGCAGATGAACATCATTCGCTGCTGGACAGGGTTGCGCGCCGCCTCTGCCGACGGGCTGCCGCTGTTGGGCGTGCATCCGCGGCATTCCTGGCTGTGGCTGGCTCTGGGGCATGAGGGATTGGGCGTCACGACTGCACTCGGCAGCGCTGCGCTGATTACTGCGCAGATTGGCCGGCAAACGCCGGAGATTGATGATTCCCCGTATTTGGCTGCGCGGGCGTTTGCCGCCGAGGAGTTGCCTGTATGAATGAAAGACAAAATACGATCGCGTTGAGCATCGATGGAGAACACCGACAGGTGCCGGTTGGTCTCAGCGTTGCTGCGGCGCTCAGCCTGTGCGGCGACGATCGTTGTCGGTTATCTGTTTCACACCAACCGCGCGCTCCCTTTTGCGGCATGGGCGTTTGTCAGGAGTGCCGGGTGACCATTAACGGTCTGCGTCGCCTGGCGTGCCAAACGCTGTGCCAAGCCGGCATGCGCATAGAGAGGAGCGATGATGAGTAACTTCGACTGTGAGGTGCTGATCGTCGGCGCTGGGCCGGCCGGCATGGCGGCGGCGCTGGCCGCTGCGGAAAGTGGTGGCCAGGTGCGAATGATTGATGATAATCCGCATCCCGGCGGGCAAATCTGGCGCGATGGACCGCAGGCGGCGTTGCCTGAAACGGCGAACCGCTATCGGCAGGCGGTGGCGGCGCGGGAAAATATTGCACGGCAGTCCGGCTGCAAGCTGGTGGCGCAGTGTGGCGCTAACCGATTGGCATATGAAGACGCCGAAGGCTGCGGCGTGATTCGCTATCAAAAGCTGATTTTATGCAATGGCGCGCGTGAACTGTTGTTGCCGTTTCCCGGCTGGACGCTGCCGGGGGTGACCGGTGCCGGTGGGCTACAGGCGCAAATCAAGCAGGGATTGGCGATCCGCGGCGAGCGAGTGGTGATAGCCGGCAGTGGTCCGCTGCTGTTGGCGGTGGCCGACAGCGTGAAACAGGCCGGCGGAGAGGTGGTCATGTTGGCGGAGCAGGCGCCGCTTTGGCGGTTGGCGGCGTTTGCCGGCGGCTTGTGGCGCTGGCCGGCCAAACTGCGTCAGGCGTTTTCTCTGATGCCGCATCGTTATCGTGCCGACAGCCGGGTGCTGGCGGCGTTGGGGCAAGACCGTTTAACCTCGGTGCGTGTCAATAACGGCGGTCGGGAAAGAACGATCGCCTGCGACAGGTTGGCCTGCGGTTTTGGTCTGGTGGCGAACATTGAGTTGGCGATGCTGCTGGGGTGTCGGATAGAACATGACGCCGTGGCGGTGAATCATTGGCAGCAAACCTGCCAAGCGCAAATTTATGCCGCCGGGGAGTGTACCGGCGTCGGCGGCAGTGAATTGGCGCTCACCGAAGGCGCCATTGCCGGTTATGCCGCCACCGGGCAGCGGGAAAAGGCAGAGCGCCTGGCGGCGCAGCGGCGGCGGTGGCGGCGTTTCGCCACGGCGACAGCGGCCGCTTTTGCGCTCGATGAGCGCTTGAATTCGCTGGCCAATCCGCAAACGTTACTGTGCCGCTGCGAAGACGTTACGTTGGAACAGGTACGCCATCAGCCGGATTGGAACACGGCGAAGATGAGCAGCCGCTGTGGCATGGGGGCATGCCAGGGTAAAGTCTGCGCAACGGCGGCGAGGCAGCTTTTGAGCTGGCCTTTACCGTCGCCGCGTGTGCCTTTAACGCCGGTCAGGACGGAAACGCTGGTTGCGCTGGGGCTGAGCCGATGTGATGACGACGGTTGAATGGGTTTGCGGGCATTTCGCCCCAGGCAAACGCCGCCACATCACCATTGCGGCCAATAGTAGGTTTTCTCCCGCCAGCCTTTGCCGTACATACAGGCTTCGATGGTGGCGTCTCGGGCGGACTGATTGCGATCGGTCTGCACTGTTTTAATCGACGGTTCCTTGTCATAGCGGTATCCCGATGGACAGTCTTTCTTATTCTTCTCGCAAGGAATGTATTTGTTTTCGTAGCTGAACTCCACGTCCCGCACCACGTCCGGGGGGAAGCGATCGTATCCGCGGCTGCGGCATTCGGCATATTCGGCGTTCCGGGTACTCTCAACCGCGCCAGGCCTCTCCCATTGGGTGCAGGCGGTCAACATCAATAACGGCAAAACAATCAAACAACGGCAATTCTTCATGGTGTCCCTAACTCTTTCTCTATCCTGAGGCTCGCAGCCTAGGAATGTTCCTAACTGACGAGGTAGGAAAGTGTAATAAACTGGTGGAACAATTGGAAATGATAATGGTTATTGTTTAGGTGTGATTGAGGAAGTGCCGCGTTGAGAGAGGATGTGGTGCATTGAGGGCAGTCTGTAAGGATCCGCGACATCACGACGAGGGCTGGACGATGTGGCACTGATTTTATTCATTCTCTTTATGCCGCAATGAGCCGACCGCAATTGCATCGTTTTGATGAGGGAAATAATATGCAAGCTAAGTATTTTCTTATCGGGTATGAATATTATTTTTATTTAGGATATTTACCCATGCCAAGGATTTAATGCTCGGTATTAATACCGTATTTTTTTATTTCTGTTTTTTTATTGGGGTTTTGTTTTCAGGTTTTTTCTGGGGAAGGATTTTTAGTTACAGGGAATTCATTTGCATTTTAAAATTGGATTTTTTAAATTCATTTTAGAGGAAGGATAACCGTAGGCGACAGAGTCAAAAAAAGGAGTTTATTTTGTCTGGGATAAAGAAAACGCCTGAAAGTCATGACGGTTTACCTTCACCATCAGAGGATTATGATACTTTTAAGCACCTCTCCGATGTTGGCGCCGTGTTGGGATATGGGCGAACCCGCTTTTATCAGTGGTGCCGTGGGCGCGGATTTCTAACCCCGATGAACGTTCCGTCCCATGAAATGATCAGCCTGGGATATATGGTGGCGGTGTTATCAGAGACCGGTCATACCCGGGTTTATGTCACGCAGGATGGTTTCAGTTACGTCAGTGGTGCTTTTGCGGCAGATATCCAACGTGGCATGATCAAGTTTTAAATCTGCAAGAATCGCCTTTATTTCAATGGCTTTAATGCAGAATCTTCTTATCCCTGCAGGTTCGTGAGAGGAGTGGGAAGTTATCCGATTTTTTCGTCTCTGCGGTATGAATGCTACTGGAGATAGCTATTCTCTTGTTACGATAAGCATTATTTTCTTCAGGAGCCAAGGATGAAGCATTACGCCGCGTTGTTATTTGCCTCTGCACTGCTGACGGGGTGTGCGACTCAAGCCGTACCGCCGCAACAGGCTGAGTTGCCCCCCCCAAGCCGTCTGATGCTCTATCAGAATATCCCGGATACGCCTTACGCTACGGTGGTCGTGGTGCGCGACAGCGGCATGCTGGCGGGCAGCTGCCGTACCGGCGTCTATGTGAATGGGGAGTTTGCCGCTTCACTCGAGGCGAAAGAAAAAGCAGAGTTTCGCGTGCCGCCAGGCAATATTTCGGTCAGTATCGGGCAAGATATGATCGAGAACTCTCTATGTATTTGGCGTGAAACCAGCGGCAGCGTGCCGATGACGCTGCGCGCCGGTGAAAGCCGCTATCTGCGCATCGCCGGCGATCGGCAGCGAGGCTTCGTATTGCAGGCAGGGCGGCCGTAACAGCTCAGGCAAGGGCGTTAATGCCCTTGCCACCATCCCCACAGCGTAATTAATAGCCACGCCGCCGCAATCCAGCACAGTACCGCCGCACCCAGCGCTAACGACAGCCGCAGACTGTTAATCAGGAAATACAGCGAAATCAAATACACCAGATAGGGCAATACCGCCCACATGCCGAAAATCAGCGTTGTTTTCAGTGCCGCAATTGAACGTTCGCTGCCGACAATGTAATGCGCAATCAGGGCGAAAGTGGGAAAGAGCGGGACTAAACCGGCGATATAATAGTTGCGCGTTTTGGCCAACAGGCCGATCAGAACCACGACCAGCGCGCCGATCAGCGCTTTGACAAGGATGCCCATAACGGTCTCGGGTGTGGGGGAGAAAGTCAACACACTGCCCGAAAGCACGTGCAAGATCAATGGGGTGTGGCGTAGCGTGGTGAAAAGCAGACCCACAAGAAGTGCGGGTCTGGGGCGCAACGCTTACTGACGGTAAGCGTGCTTGATTTGCTGAATGCTGTTCTTGAAGATTTCTGCCTGGGTCGGATCTTCAATCTGTGCGATGAAACGTTCCATGTTGATGATGACTTTCCCGGCGTCGGCCTGGCCGATCGACTTCAAGATCAGCGTCAGCGTAGCTTTGAGGCAGGCAACTTCGGTCGCCAAGATTTCCGGGTTTGCAGACGTAGTGAAATCAACGTTGCTCATTTTCTCTCCTGATTTTTTGAGGCCGTAGCCTGATACAAGCTGCTTTGGCGCACCGCGCGCGGGCTAAAAATTAGCCCCTGGCGCGGCGGCGAATTTAACTGGGCGCGGAGTATAGCATAGCATGAGTCTGCCATCTGCACCGGGCTTGCTCAGGTCACGCAAGTGGGCAACGTTCGCTCATTGCCTGTCTGAATCATCTACTCTCGGCAAGTTATTTCGAGGTGGTTAACAAGTATTTTTCCGGTACGTTATTGTTGAACAATCGAGGTTATTATAATTATTGGGGGCGGAGGCGCCGATTTTACCGGCGTTTGCCGGGAATAATAGTTTCCACCGTGGGTTGCCAGACCCGCGTTAGCCGCGGATTTTGTTACGCCTTTAAATATCAAATGATTACAAACAGCCAACAGCCGTGTTAATATTATTCATGTCGTGATTGCTTACACAGATTTCTCCCTCGCGGCATGATTGTCGCGCTATCCTGTGTCAGACGCAGCGCGACGAAATTATTTTCGTCGCCCGATCTTTTCCGACGTGACGATTTATCGGCGGCATAGACGGCTAAAATTGAAAAATCAGCTCTGCTCCGCAAAGTTATTCGGAAGTATGTATTAATCTGTGTTCATTCTTGTCTGAAAAACAAGTAATATCTCTGGCGAAAACAGAGGCCGATTGCGTTACTCCCTTTTTTTGGAGATTTTTCCTTGATTAGCGTTCTTCTTGTTGATGACCACGAACTGGTGCGCGCAGGGATACGACGCATTCTTGAAGATATCAAAGGTATAAAAGTTGTCGGTGAGGCTCAGTGCGGTGAAGACGCCGTAAAATGGTGCCGTGGCAACGCTGTCGATATCGTGCTGATGGACATGAATATGCCGGGCATTGGCGGGCTGGAAGCCACGCGCAAGATTGTGCGTTATGCACCCGACGTCAAAGTCATCATGTTGACCATCCATACTGAAAATCCTTTGCCCGCGAAGGTGATGCAGGCGGGTGCCGCCGGTTACCTGAGCAAGGGCGCCGCGCCGCAGGAAGTGATTAACGCCTTGCGTTCCGTGCATGCCGGGCAGCGCTATATCGCGTCTGATATCGCCCAGCAGATGGCCCTGAGTCAGTTGGAACCGCAGGCTGAAACGCCGTTCAGCTGCTTGTCTGAACGCGAGTTACAGATCATGTTGATGATCACCAAAGGCAAAAAAGTGAATGAGATCTCGGAGCAACTGAGTCTCAGCCCGAAAACGGTGAACAGCTACCGTTACCGCATGTTCAGCAAACTGAATATCAGCGGCGACGTCGAATTGACTCACCTGGCCATCCGACATGGATTGTTCAATGCGGAGACGTTGTTAAGCAGTGAATGACCGTTTTGATGCCAAAGCCTTCCTGAGTACCGTCACCAGCCAACCCGGCGTCTACCGTATGTACGACGCCACGGGTACGGTGATCTACGTCGGTAAAGCCAAAGACCTGAAAAAGCGTCTCGCCAGCTATTTTCGGCAGCAGGTCAGCAGCCGTAAAACCGAGACGCTGGTTAAAAATATCGCGCAAATAGACGTAACGGTTACCCATACTGAGACAGAAGCGCTGTTGTTGGAACATAACTACATTAAATTGTACCAACCGCGATATAATGTTCTTTTGCGAGACGATAAATCTTATCCGCTGATTTTTCTCAGTGCGGATACCCATCCCCGTTTGGCGGTGCATCGCGGCGCCAAACACGCCAAAGGCGAATACTTCGGGCCTTTCCCCAACTCTTACGCCGTGCGCGAAACGCTGGCGCTGCTGCAGAAGCTGTTCCCAATCCGCCAGTGCGAAAACAGCGTGTATCGCAACCGTTCGCGTCCGTGCCTGCAGTATCAGATCGGCCGCTGTCTGGGGCCTTGTGTTGCCGGCCTGGTGAGCGAAGAAGAGTACCGGCAGCAGGTGGACTACGTGCGGCTGTTTCTTTCTGGCAAAGATCAGCAGGTATTGCACCAGCTGATTGAGCGTATGGAAGAAGCCAGCAAACTGCTTAATTTCGAAGAGGCGGCGCGCATTCGCGATCAAATTCAGGCCGTGCGCCGCGTCACCGAACGGCAGTTCGTGTCGGGCGACAGCGACGATCTGGACGTGATCGGCGTGGCGTTCGATGCCGGTATGGCGTGCCTGCATGTGCTGTTCATCCGTCAGGGCAAGGTGCTGGGCAGCCGCAGCTATTTCCCTAAAGTGCCGGGCGGCACGGATATGGGCGAGGTGGTGCAGACCTTTGTCGGCCAGTTCTATCTGCAAGGCAGCCAGGCGCGTACGCTGCCCGGCGAGATCCTGCTGGATTTCAGCCTGCCGGAAAAAGACCTGCTTGCGGAATCGCTTTCCGAGTTGGCGGGGCGCAAGATCCAAATCCAAAGCAAACCGCGCGGCGATCGCGCCCGTTATCTGAAACTGGCGCGCACCAACGCGGCAACGGCGTTGACCACCAAGCTGTCGCAACAGTCGACGATCCATCAGCGGCTGGCGGAGTTGGCCAAAGTGCTGAACCTGACGGAAATCAACCGTATGGAGTGCTTCGATATCAGCCATACCATGGGTGAGCAGACCGTGGCTTCGTGCGTGGTGTTCGACGGAAACGGCCCCGTGCGAGCGGAGTATCGGCGTTACAATATCAGCGGCATCACTCCTGGCGATGACTACGCGGCGATGACGCAAGTGCTGAAGCGCCGTTACGGCAAAGCGCTGGAAGAGAAAAAGATCCCGGATGTCATCTTTATCGACGGCGGTAAAGGGCAGCTCGGCATGGCGATCGACGTATTCAAATCGCTGAATGTTACCTGGGACAAGAATAAGCCGCTGCTGATCGGCATCGCCAAAGGTGCCGACCGCAAGGCAGGGTTGGAAACGTTGTTCTTCGTCCCGGAAGGTGAAGGGATTTCTCTGCCGCCGGATTCGCCGGCGCTGCATGTGATCCAACACATCCGCGACGATTCGCACAATCATGCTATTACCGGTCACCGGCAGAGAAGGGCGAAAGTCAGAAATACCAGCGCATTGGAGCTGATTGAAGGCGTAGGGCCGAAACGGCGCCAGGTGCTGTTGAAGTATATGGGCGGACTGCAACCTTTGTTGAACGCCAGCGTGGAGGAAATTGCAAAAGTGCCGGGTATTTCACAAGCATTGGCAGAAAAGATCTACAATGCATTGAAACACTGAGGGCAATGTAGCAACATACTCTTAATTTCCACTCTAGCCAGATAGTTACCGTAGCATTATGCAATTGAATATACCGACTTGGCTTACCCTGTTTCGCGTAGTTCTGATCCCATTCTTTGTGCTGGCGTTTTATCTGCCGTTCAACTGGGCTCCGATGGTTTGCGCCGTTATCTTTGTGTTTGCCGCCGTCACCGACTGGTTTGACGGCTTCCTGGCACGTCGCTGGAAACAAACGACGCGCTTCGGAGCGTTTTTGGATCCGGTCGCGGATAAAGTGATGGTGGCGGTGGCGCTGGTGCTGGTGGCGGAACACTACCACAGCTGGTGGATCACGCTGCCGGCGGCCACCATGATCGCCCGTGAAATCATCATTTCGTCGCTGCGCGAGTGGATGGCGGAAATTGGCAAACGCAGCAGCGTGGCGGTGTCGTGGATCGGCAAAGTGAAAACCATGGCGCAGATGATGTCACTGGTGGGCTTGCTGTGGCGGCCGGATCGCTCCGTAGAGTATGTGGCTATTGGCTTATTGTATATCGCAGCGGTGCTGACTTTCTGGTCGATGTTCCAATATTTGAACGCGGCACGCAACGATCTGCTGGAACCGTGATCGATACGCTGCAAAAATCGGCAAACGATCGTGGTGAGCCAACAATTTTATTGACTCATCACGTCAGGTAAGTAGAATGCATCGCATCAGACGACAACGATGAATTGCCGAAAGATGGCAAAGAAATCAGTCAGTTCTGGTAATGCGGGAATAGCTCAGTTGGTAGAGCGCAACCTTG
>NZ_JVEL01000239.1:0-6175 GCF_001076875.1 Serratia sp. 506_PEND | reverse complement strand
AGGCCGCCTTCACCAGCCCGTTGGCCTTGCAGCGTTCGATAAACGCGTTCACGTAGGCGGCGCCCTGCGTTTTTTGCCGCGGCACCGCCATCGCCTGGCGGATAGCGGTGAAATGCCCGTCCAGCACCCGGTAGCCGGGATGGGAGGCCGCGGCGGCCAACAGCGGTTGACGCACGCCGGCCGCCGCCTCCAGCCCCCGTTCGAAAAACAGCGCGATCGCCTCGGCGGAGGTTGCCGCCCGCACCAGCTGCGCCTGCTGCAGCGTGCGCGATAAAAACAGATCGTACGCCGCCCCCTGGCCGACCGCGATGCGCACCTCCGGCCGGTCGAGCTGCGCCGCCTCAAAGTAAGGCGCGTCGTTCGCCACCAGGTAAGTCCCCTCGATGATCACGTAGGGTTCGCTGAAAGCGATTTGCGCCGCGCGCACCGGCTCGATAGCCATAAACGCCAGGTTCCAGGCGCCGCTGTCCAGGTCGGCGAACACCTTGCCCGCCGCGTCATAGGTGACCAGTTCGAGCGCCACGCCCAGCTCCTGGGCCAGCGCGGCGGCCAGCTCCACCGAAGCGCCTTGCGGTTTACCGCCGGCCCCGGCCTGCGCCAGCACCGGATTGCCGTAGTTGATCGCCGCGCGCAACACGCCTTGCGGGGCCAGATCGTCGAGTACCGCTGCGGGGATTGTCTGCATACTTCCTCCTGAATGGCTAGTGGGCACACCGTCGTGGCGCTCATTAAGCGTAGAGCGAAACCTCCGACCAGCAAGCTTTCGCCGCCGAGGCCGCCGTCGGCGTGATTAACGTCACACTATTGTCATAAAAATGTACAATAGCCGCCGTTCGTCGGCCGTAGCGGGAGATCGCGCGTTGTTCCGCCGCCGGCAATAGGCTATACCCTTCACTTTTCGCGCCGCGGCACGGTCGGCGGCGCAGACCAGGGCAGCAACGTTTTTTTCCAATCAGACAAGGTTTGGCGGATGGTTTTAGCAGTCGTTTCGTTTGTTCTCTTTTTGGCGTCGATTTTGATTTATCGCACCCGGGCCGCCGCCAACCGCTGGTGGTTCGCCATTTTGCTGACGCTGCTCGGCAGCTATCTGGTGCTGAACGTCATCCTGATCGCCAGCAACTACTTTACCGGCGACGGCATCACCGACGCGGTGATTTACACCGTCACCAGCAGCCTCAAAGGCGCGGGCATCAGCAAATACGTGCTGCCGTTCATCGGCCTGCTGGCGGCGTTGGGGCTTATCTTCGCGGTGCTGGCCCGCAGCCTGCTGCGCCGCAAAGCCAAAGGCAGCAGCGTGGCCTACAGCATCGTCGCCGTGCTGCTGGCGCTGTTTTCGGTCGGCACCACCCCGGCATTTCAGGACATCTCGCTGCTGGTCAAGAGCCAGATCGTCGGCGATACCGCCGATTTCACCACTTACTACAAAGCGCCGAAAAAAACCGTACAGGGCAAGCGGCCGAACCTGGTGTACATCTATGCCGAGAGCCTGGAACGCACCTACTTCGATACCGAGCTGTTTCCCGGCCTGGCCGACGAGCTGAACGCCCTGCGCGCGGGCAGCATCGATTTCAGCAATACCCAGCAATTGCCGGGCACCGGCTACACCATCGCCGGCATGGTCGCCTCACAGTGCGGCATTCCGCTGTTCGCGCCCTTCGACGGCAACGCCTCCAGCGCGGTCTCCACCTTCTACCCGGAGAACGTTTGCCTGGGCGACGTGCTGAAGGCCGCCGGCTACAGCAACTATTTCTATCAGGGCGCCGAGCTGGCGTTCGCCGGTAAAGACACCTTCCTGAAATCCCACGGCTTCGACCACGTTTACGGCTTCAAAGAGCTGCGCGATCAGGTCGCCGATCCGAGCTACAAAAACGACTGGGGCTGGTACGACGACAGCGTGCTGGACGTGGTGTACGGCAAGTTCGTCGAGCTGTCCAAACAGCGCCAGCCGTTCTCGCTGTTCACCCTGACCGTTGATACTCATCACCCGGACGGTTTTATTTCCGCCGGCTGCAGCAAGAAAAGCTACGCCTGGCAGAACAAGGAAAACCGCTCGCTGAGCGCGGTAGCCTGCAGCCAGCAACACATCGCCGCGCTGATCGACAAAATCAAACGCTCGCCCTATTTCAGCAACACCGTGATCGTGGTGTCCTCCGATCATCTGGCGATGAACAACACCGCCTACGACATCCTGACCAAACAGAAGCGCCGCAATCTGTTCTTCATCATCGACGGCACCCGGCCGCTGGCGGAACAGCGCAACGAGAAACGCAGCACGCTGGACAACGGCGCCACGGTGCTGGACGTGATGGGCGGCGACAATTACATCGGCCTTGGCCGCAGCAGCCTGTCGGCGCCGTCGCTGTCTACGGTGTTCCTGAATATCGAAGAGAAGATCAACGGCTGGAAACCGGCGGTGATCAACCAGTGGGGCCTGCCGAACCGCATCAGCGACTACAGCGTGGACACGCGCCAGCGCAGCTTCAGCTTCTCCGGCGTCACCTACAAGGTGCCGTTCATCCTGCGGGTGGGCGATAACCGCATCGAACCGATGTTCAACGTCTACCTCTCCACCCCGCTGCGCAAACAGCTGGCCGGACTGGGGGCGGGGGAGAAATTCGTCTGGGTCGATAAATGCTACGAGATCGGCCGGGTCTGGGCGCCGCAGCTGGCCCTGAGCACCGACATCTGCGTGGCCTCCGGCACCCTCGCCTCGCCGCCGCAGATCGTCCAGGCCAGCGGCGAACGCTTCAACGGCAAGGTGAATTTCACCGGCCCGGCGGCGGACAGCGTCGCCGATTACCAAAACGCCGTCGCCCGCCTGCAGGTGGACGACGCGGCGGTGAAATACCGGGCGGACGCCATCGAGTTCATGCTGCCCGGCATGCCGGAACAGGTGAGGGCCATCACCGGCGTCTCCGCCGTCGAGGAATGGGGCCGCTGGTCCGACGCCAATCTGGCGCCAGCGGTCGACATCGATTACGTCGACCCGCTGCCGAAAAGCTTCGATCTGGTGCTGCGCGCCCGCGCCTACGGCAACAACGTCGGCGAACCGATTTCGGTGCGCGTCGGCGACGAAGAGCGCTTCGTGTCGCTCGGCGAACAGGACAGCACCGTCACCCTGCGCTTCGATAACCCGCGCGGCGCGCAGAAGATCAGCATTACCCCGCCGGCGCCGACCGAGCCGAAAGAGAACGCCAGCGGCGGCTTCACGCCGAAGAAGCTGGGCATCGGCCTGGTGTCGCTGAAGGTCGAAGCGGCAAGTCCCGCCTCCTGATCTCCCCGCCTTCACGGGCGCGGTAATTTCTTTGCCGCGCCCATCATTTCAACCAAGCTTTTACGCCCTTCTTCGGCTAACCTGTGACGGTGAAACGCCGCCAATCCCGCCAGAGCCGGGACATCGAAGGAGAAAGTATGAGCTATGCCCCACCTCGCAGCGGCCTCAGCGCCGATCAGGCACTCGATCAACTGGAAGCCCTGTATGACGCCGCGGTAGACGCGCTGCGGCAGGCGGTCAGTGACTTTATCAGCCACGGCGCCCTGCCGGATGCGCAAGCGCGCGCCGCCGGACTGTTCGTGTATCCCGAACTGCGCGTCAGCTGGGACGGGCAGCAATCCGGCCCGAGCAAAACCCGCGCCTTCGGCCGCTTTACCCATCCCGGCAGCTACAGCACCACCGTGACCCGGCCGCAGCTGTTCCGCCACTATCTGGCCGAACAGCTGGCGATGCTGGAACACGACTACGCCGCCCATATCGAAGTGGCGCCGTCGCAGCAGGAGATCCCGTTCCCTTATGTCATCGACGGCTCCAGCCTGGCGCTCGATCGTTCAATGAGCGCCGGCATCGCGCAGCATTTCCCCACCACCGAGCTGGCGCAGATCGGTGACGAGACCGCCGACGGCCTGTACCACGCCACCGACAACCATTTCCCGCTGTCGCATTTCGATGCGCTGCGCGCGGATTTCTCGCTGGCGCGTCTGCGGCACTACACCGGCACGCCGGTGGAGCATTTCCAGCCGTTCGTGCTGTTCACCAACTACACCCGCTATGTGGATGAGTTCGTGCGCTGGGCCTGCGCCCAGATCGCCGATCCGGCCAGCCCGTACATCGCGCTCTCCAGCGCCGGCGGCACCTACATCACGCCGGAAACCAGCGCGCCCGAGCAGGCGGTGTCCGATCTGGCGTGGAAAAACCACCAGATGCCGGCCTATCACCTGATCTCGCGCACCGGCCAGGGCATCACGCTGATCAACATCGGCGTCGGCCCGTCCAATGCCAAAACCATCTGCGATCACCTGGCGGTGCTGCGCCCGAGCGCCTGGCTGATGATCGGCCACTGCGGCGGCCTGCGCGAAAGCCAGAAGATCGGCGATTACGTGCTGGCCCATGCCTATCTGCGCGACGATCACGTGCTGGATGCGGTGCTGCCGCCGGATATCCCGATCCCGAGCATCGCCGAGGTGCAGCGCGCCCTGTACGACGCCACCAAGATGGTCAGCGGCATGCCTGGCGAAGAGGTTAAACAGCGTTTGCGCACCGGCACCGTGGTCACCACCGACGACCGCAACTGGGAGCTGCGCTACTCCGCTTCGGCGCGCCGCTTCAATCTCAGCCGCGCGGTGGCGGTCGACATGGAGAGCGCCACCATCGCCGCTCAGGGTTATCGCTTCCGGGTGCCGTACGGCACGCTGCTGTGCGTCTCCGACAAACCGCTGCACGGCGAGATCAAACTGCCGGGCCAGGCCAACCGCTTCTACGAAGGGGCGATCTCCGAACACCTGCAGATCGGCATCTGCGCCATCGACTTGTTGCGCGCCGAGGGCGATCGCCTGCACTCGCGCAAGCTGCGCACCTTCAACGAACCGCCGTTCCGGTAACGGTGCTCAGGCCCGCTGCGGCGGGCCGTTTTTTCCTCAACGCACCAGCGCCAACGCGCGCTTCTCCTGGCAGCGGCCGCCGGCGATCGACAGCAACAGGTCTTTCACCAGCAGCGCCGGGGCGGACAGCGCCTGTTGGCTCGACATGCACAGTGACAGCGGCACCGACATCGTCGGCGCATTGATGCGCGCCATCCAGGCCTTGGCCGGGCCGATCATCGCGCGCGCCACCGATTCCGGCAGCACGGTCGCCCCTAACCCGCTGGCGATCGCGGCGCTCAGCGCGCCCGAGGATTCGATCTCCCCCACCACGTTGATCGCCAGCTTGCGCAGCGCCATCGCCTCCTCCAGCTGGTTGCGCACCGCATCGCCCTCACGCGGCAGGAACAGGTTCAGCCGCGCCACGTCCAGCAGCTCGACGCTGTTGCCGGGATGCGGCACCGCGCGCGTCGCCACCAGATAAAGATCTTCCCGCATCAATGCGATGGCGTGCAGCCCGGCGGGCATTTTGGCGCCGTAGACCATCGCCATGTCCAGCGTCTGGTTAGCCACCTGCCCGGCCAACGCCGCGCCGCCGTTTTCATGCAGGCTGAGCAGGATGCCCGGCTGCTGATCGCGCAGGGTCTGCAACAGCGGCAGCGCCAGCTGCGCCGCGGTGCTGCCCGACGCCAGCCCGAGCGACACCTGGCCGCTCATCGCCTGCCCGGCGCTGTTGACCGCGCTCTGCGCCTGCTCGCACTGGCGCAGAATGGTCTGCGCGTGGGCATACAGAATGTTGCCGGCCTCGGTCGGCTGCACCCCGCGCTTGGTGCGGATCAGCAGCTGTTGCTTCAGCTCTCCTTCCAGCGTCGCCAACTGCTGGCTGAGCGCCGGTTGGGCGATGTGCAATACCTCCGCCGCCTGGGTCAGGCTGCCGATATCGACGATTTTCACGAAGTACTTCAGACGTCTGAAATTCATAGTGCCTCCAGCGAGCCGCTAAATTGAGAATGCCGAAATCCGGTCATGCAATCACAGCAAGATCCAGGCCAGAGTCGGTAAACGGCCGTGGAAGCGGGGTACAAGGCGGTAAATGGCCGTTCGCCGGGCGGCGCGCGCCACCGCGCAGGGCAACCGTTGCACCATCGGCAGGCAACGGCGCCGATCAACGGGCAATTCGGCGACGCTGCGCGCGGGATAAGCGACAAAAGCGAGAAAAAGCAGCAGGTTGGGCAATCTTGCAGCAAACGAACGCATCGGACGTCTTCACGCTTTACAAGCCGCAACCGCCCCGCTATTATTCGCCCCGTTCACACGATTC
>NZ_JVEL01000238.1:0-14370 GCF_001076875.1 Serratia sp. 506_PEND | reverse complement strand
CCAAGCTGGCGGTGGACTGGCAGGAGCGCATCCAGCTGATGCTGTCGGACGACGGCTCGCTCAAGCGCCTGAAGTTCGCCGACACGCTGCGCGAGCAGAACGACGATATCGATCGCGATGACTTCGCCCAGCGCTTTGACGCCGACTTTATCCTGATGACCAGCGAGCTGGCGGCGTTGATCAAAAACACCATCGAAGCGCTCGGCGGCGAAGCCCAGCGTTAATCCCGCCTCAGAAACGACCAGGGCCCAGCCTTCGCTGAGCCCTGCGTTCCCCTAACGAGCAACGTTTATTTGCTCAGGTAGCGGCACAGATAGGCGGTGGCGTCGGCCACCTGCAGGTTGAACTCGCTGTGCCCCGGCACGAAGAACTTCTCGCCCGGCGTAAACACCTGCCAGTCCGGCGCCCCCGGCAGCAGCACTTTCAGCGCCCCGGTGATCACCGTCATTTCTTCCGGCTGCGCGGTGGAGAAGGTGTATTCGCCCTCTTCCATCACGCCCACGCTGGTAAGACCGATGCTGCTACTGTCAAAACCGATAGACTTCACTTTTCCGGCAAAATACTCATTCACTTTCAGCATAGACTGGCACCCGCGTAATCATCTTGATGGAAAATCCATATTGGGGGATTGCGGTTGATCTGTCACTGGTTTTTCGCGCGAAATGCGATCGCGGCGCAGAGGCAAAGGTTTCCGTGCGCCACGCTCAGGCCATCGCCATGAAACAACCGCGTCAAAAACCCGCGCCGCGCAAACTGAAATCGATCGGCAACGTCAATTCCACCGTGCCGTTGACGTAGGCGTCCGCCGGCGGCGTGGGCAGCGGCGACGCGCGTTTGACCAGCGCCTGGATTTCACGATCCAGCGACGGCAGCCCGGCGCTGCTGACCAGCGTCACCGCCAGCACGTGGCCCTGTCTGTCCAACGTGAAACGCACCTGCCCGACGCCCTGGCGCTTCAGCCGCAGTGCGTCTTTGGGGTAACGCTTAAAGCGATTCAGGCGGCCGCTGATGCGGCTGCGCCAGTTGTCCTCCCCCGCCTGAGCATAGGGTGTCAGGCGGGTTTGCGGCGCGGCCGTTTTATCCGCGCGGCCCGGCGGCGGCGCGCCGACGCTTTGCTCCTGAACCTTCGGCGGCGCGATGATTCTCTCCTGCGGCGGCGTGCGGGGCAGGTTGTTTTTCTTCACCGGCTTAGGTGGTTTTTTCTGTTTCGGCGGCACGGCGATGTTCGGCTGCGCGGCGTCAGGCGCTTTCACCAGCGGCAACGGCTCCGGCGGCGCCGACGGTTCAGCCTGAGGCGGCGGCGTACTTTGTCCCGGCGGCTGTTTCGCCTCGGCCGGGGCCTGCGGCGCGGCGGCCATCAGCACCATCACCGCCGGCGGCGGCACCCACGGCGGCTCGGCCTTGTCTCTCCTGGGCCACAGCAGCGCGGCAACCAGCAGATGCAGCGCCAGCACCAACACCAGACAACGGCGCCAGGGCATGGCGGCGCCGGGCGCGGCGAAAGGCAGCGGCGAAACCGACATGCTCACTCTTCCGTCAGCGCCAAATGGAGGCGATCGGTCAGCGGTTTGAACAGATAGTTCATCATCGAACGCTCGCCGGTGCGGATGAATCCTTCAACCGGCATCCCCGGGCGGATCTCCAACCCGTTCAAACGTTGCAATCCTTCTTCGCTGACCTTGGCGCGCACGCTGTAATAAGGCGCGCCGCTTTTCTCGTCGGTCAGGCGATCGGCCCCGACCAACGTCACTTCACCCTCGACGCGCGGCGTGGTGCTTTGGTTGAACGCCGAGAACAACAGTTCGACCGGCAGCCCCACCTGCACCTTGTCGATCAGTTCGACCGGGATGCGCGCCTCCACCTGCAGCCCCCGATCGCTGGGCACGATCTCCATCAGTTGCTGACCGGCGCCGATCACGCCGCCTTCGGTGAACACGCTCAACCCCACCACGGTGCCCGCCACCGGCGCTTTCACCTGCGTATGCCCCAGATCGGCCTCCGCCTTGGCCAAGCGGTTATCCAGCTCGTCCAGCTTCATCCGTACCTCGGCCAATTGGCTGCTGACCTCTTTCTGATACTCCTCCCGCCGCTGGATCGCCCGCAGTTTCAGCTCCAGGATTTGGCGGCCCAGGCGGCCGATATTCCCGGTATCCTCGGACGCCTGGCCGTCGATCTGCGCATGCTGCCCTTCCAGATCCAACAGCCGATTGCGCGCCACATACCCCTGCGCCGCCAGCTTGCGCATGCCGCTCAGTTGCTCCTGCAACATGGCCTTTTGCCGTTGCTTGCTGGCGTAAGATTGCCGAACCCCTTCCAACATCGCCTGCGATCCGGCGATGCTCTCCGCGATCGCCGCCAGCTCGCTCTGCAGCGCCGCACGGCGGCTGGTGAACAGCTGTTGTTGCAGCAGCATCAGCGACATCACCTCCGGCTCTTCTCGCCGCGCTTGCAGCAATGGCGGGAAAGCGATCGCCTGCAGACCGTCGCGCTCGGCCTGCAGCCGCGCCTGCTGCGCGGCGTTGCTCAACTGCTGGCTGCGCAGCGCATCGCGTTGGGTGCGGCTGTCGACGGTATCCATCAGTAACAGCACCTGCCCGGCGCGGACCCGGTCACCCTCATGCACCTGAATCTGCGACACCACGCCGCCGCTCGGGTGCTGCACCGCCTTGCGGTTGCCGGCCACCACCACGCTGCCGGAAACCGGTACGCCCTTATCCAACGGCGCCAACAGCCCCCACAGCAGGAAGCCGCCAAATCCCAGCAGCACCAGCCAGCCGCCGAGCCGCAGATGGCGCCCTTCGTCAAACTGCCGGGAAAGGGTGTCGATATCGCCGGGGATCACACTCTGATTGCTCATACTTTTCGTTCACCGCTGGCCGTTTTGGCGAAATTGGCGTAATTGACGTTGAAGCCGCCGTTGCTGCGCCCGGTATTGGCCGGAGCGGCGGCAGCGGCGGGCGCAAAACCAGGCAGTTTTTTCAGGATGGCGTCGCTGGGGCCGAAGTGCTGCACCTGGCCGGCGGTCAGCACCAGTAATTTGTCGGTGGTCGCCAGGATCGCCGGTTTGTGGGTCACCAACACGATAGTGGTGCCGCGCGCCTTTAGCGCTTCGATCGCCCGCTGCAGCGCCTCTTCCCCTTCGCGATCGAGGTTGGCATTCGGTTCGTCCAACACCACCAGCGCCGGAGATCCATACAGCGCGCGCGCCAGCGCCACCCGTTGACGTTGGCCTCCGGACAGGCCGCTGCCGCCTTCACCCAGCTCGGTCTCATAGCCTTTCGGTAAATGCAGGATCAGCTGATGCACGCCGGCCAGCGCCGCCGCGGCCACCACCTTCTCGGCGTCGACCTGGCCAAAGCGGGCGATGTTGTCCGTCAGGGTGCCGGCGAACAGCTGGATATCCTGCGGCAAGTAGCCGATATGCGGCCCGAGTTGTTGCTTGTCCCACTGTTGAATGTCTGCACCGTCCAGCCGCACGTCGCCGCTGATCGGCGTCAGCGCGCCGACCAGTTGGCGCATCAGCAACGTTTTGCCGGAGCCGGACGCGCCAATCACGCCCAGCACCTCGCCGGCTTCCAGACGAAAACTGACGCCGTGCAACACCGGCGCCGTACCGCCGGGCGCACTGGCGGTCAACTGGCTCACGGTCAATGCGCCACCGGGCGTCGGCAGCGGCAGACTCGGTATTCGTGGCGGGTTAGCGGCCAGCATCACCTCCAGACGCTGCAGGGACTGGCGCGCCGATGACCACTGCTTCCAGGCGCCGATCAGCTGATCGATCGGCCCCAGCACCCTGCCGATCAGGATCGATCCGGCGATCATCATGCCCGGCGTAATGTCACCGCTGACCGCCAACAGCGCGCCGCAGCCCAACATCAGCGACTGCAGCGCCAGCCGCACGGTTTTCGACCAGGCGGTGACGGCGGCGATTTTCTCGCTGGCGCGGTTCTGCAACAGCAGGAACTGCTGATGCTGCCGCAGCCAACGCAGGCGCAAGTCGGTCAGCATCCCCATGGCGGCGATGGCTTCGGCGTTGCGCAGATTGCCGTTGGCCTGCTGTGTAGCGCTCAGCGCGACCCTGCCGGCCTCCGCCAGAGGCGCTTGCGACACCCGCTGATTGAGCCAGGCCAGCAGCATCAGCACGATCACTCCGGCGCTGGCCAACGCGCCAAGCCAGGGGTGGAGCAGAAAAACCACCAGCAGATAAACCGGGAACCAGGGGGCATCGAAAAAGGCGAACAACGCATTGCCGGTGGCGAACTGGCGCAGGTTGGTCAGATCGTTCAGCGCCTGCCCCGCCAGCGGGTTGCCGGTTTTCAGATTGGTTTCGAAGGCGGCGTCGTAGACTCGCTGATTGAGGCGCATATCCATCTGGGCGCCGAGGCGGATCACCACCTGGCTGCGCACCCACTCCAGCAGCCCCATAAACAGGTAAAGGCCGACCACCATCAGGGTCAGCATCGCCAGCGTCATGCGGTTGCCCGACGGCAACACGCGATCGTAGACCTGCAGCATGTACAGCGCCGGTGCCAGCATCAGCAAGTTGATCACCGCGGTAAACAGCGCGATGCCCCAAAATCCGCGCCGGTATGCGGCCAGCACGCTCATCACTTCTCCGCGCCTGACGGCGTTTTTCATGGCGTTTTCCATCGGCTAAAAACGAGAAAACGCCCGCCGGGGCGCACGGCGCCGGCGGGCAAACGGCCGCGATCAGGCCGCCAGCAGTTCCGGGCTGTCGGCGTGCTGCACGCCCACCGCCGTCGCCGCCGCCACCTGATCGAAGGTGGAGTTGACGCTCAGGCCGTAGTCGTCGAGGATGCCGTTCAGCGCGGTCTCCAGCGCGCCGGTATCGCCGGACATCAGGCCGTACACCACCTGGTGCACCACGCCATCATGACCCTGCGCCTGCAGGCTGCTGAGGTTCAGGCCGCCGAAGCTGACGTCAGGCACCTGGATGCTGTACGGCGATGTATCGCCACCGCTCAAACCGTCGCCGAAGGACAGGGAATCCAGTTGGCCGTACAAGGTATGCGCCGGTTCGTTGAACAGCGTGTAGGTCAGGTTGCCGCCCGCCACGAAGGCGGTCACCTGGTTTGCCGTGCTGCTGATGGCATACTGACTACCGGACAGGCTGCCGCCATAGAAGCCGCCGCTGTTGGCGTCGGTGACATTGCCGTTGGTGTGATTGACATCACCGAATGTCGAAGCCCACTGGCCCAGATAGTCATGAATGCTGTAACCGCCGAAGCTGCTGTCATAATTGACTGAAAATGCCATTTCTCTATTTCCATTGATGAACGGCGCCCCTTGCGAGGCGGCCCTTGTGCTCAAGGATGAGCAACGCCCTTTTACTGCTTAAAAACGGTATTCCACCCCGCCCTGCACGGTGCGGCCGCGCCCCAGGGTATTGGCCAACGTCTCGCCGTAGCTGACGACATAAGCGCGGTTGGTCAGGTTCTCCACCGAGCCGCGCAGCGTCAGGCTGTCAGTCAGCTTGTAGCTGGCGTACAGATCGAACAGGGTGTACTTCGGCCAGTCGGCCAGGTACGGGTAGTTGGACGGTACCGAGCTGTCCTGATAACCCGGCGCAAAGCGTACGGTCACCCCGGCGTCCAGCTTGCGATCGAAGGCACGCCCGCCCAGCGTCACCGAACCGCGATCGCCCGGCAGGTAGGCGGCGGAGCCGAACTGCGTCCCCCCATCACACGTGACGAAGTCATTGGACGCGGCATCAGGCTCAACATAGAAGTTCCCGCGGCGCGAGCCGTCGCCGTAGCGCAGACGCCCTCCCAACCAGGCCTTGTTCGAGCAGAACTCGTTTTTGCCGATCATGTGGGTGTAGGTCAGGTCGGCGTAGAACACCCCAGCGTCATAGTTGAGCTGGTACTCCAGCCCGCGGAAGCGGGTTTTCGACAGATTGTTGACGTAAGCGGCATTGCCGATGCTCGGCTGCACCAGCCCCGGTTTATTGCGGTCTATCGCCAGGTTGATGTAGTTATCCACTTTGGTGTCGAAGTAGGCCACCTTGGCCACCAACCGATCGCCCTCAAACCACAGATCCGGCTGCTGCACGTTGAACCCGACTTCCCAGGCGCGCGAACGCTCGGGCTGCAAGAACGGATTGGGGTATTGCGTGGAAGAACTGTGCGCGCTGCCGTTGGTCAGCGTTTCAGTGATCGCCGGCGGCCGCCAGGATTTGCCGTAGGTGGTATACAGCTCCAGCCACTCCACGCCGGGGCGCACCGCCACCGCCAGCGTCGGCGACAGCTTGCCCTGATCGCGATCCACATCCCAATCTTCGCGGGTGGTGGTTGAACAGCCGGTCAGACGCAACGCTTTGCAAGGATTGTCAATCGTGTAGCGTTGCCCATCCTTGGCCAAATCCGGATAGCTCAGGCCGGTCTGGCCGCGCAGGCGATAGCGGTCGTAACGCAGCCCGCCTTCCAACGTCAGCCAGCCGTCGTAGTCGTAGGTCAGATTGGCGAACAGGCTGGCTACCGAACGGTTGCCGGCCGGCGTCACCCCTTCCATGCCTTGGCGGGAAGAGTCGCTGGTCGCTTTGTCATAATAGAACTCCAGCCCGTAATTGGCGCGGAAGTCATGCCCCGGCGCCAGGCTGAAGCGCGAGGTGTTTTGCGCCTGTGCGCCATAGGTACGCAGGCGGGTGCGCGTCGCGTAGCCGTTGTCCAGCAGCGAACTGGTGCTGTAGGTGTCGCTGTCATCCTGAGTATCGACGTAATACAGCTTGGCCTGAAAATCGAGCCAGTCGACGTCTTCCGGCGCCAGGCTGTAGTCGAACGCCGCGTTGCGCGCCATCACGTCGGTGTAGCCGGTGCGTTTCCAGCCCAGTTCATAGGGCGGGCGAGTGCCCAGGTTAGTCAAGGTGCCGGCGATCGGCGATGCGGTCTGGGTCTGCAGATAACTCAGCTGCAGGCGCTGGTTGGCGGGCAGATTCCAGCCCACCTTGGCCAGCCGCGAGTGCATGCGGTAATGGGTGTCGGGGATTTTGTTGTTCTTGATGCTCTCGGCGTAGCGATCGTAATTGCCGGTGTCGTTATTGATGCGAATGTTGCCGATGTCGCCCTTGTTGCCGGGCCAATAGTCGCCGAGGTGGCGTTCGCTGGCGGCCAGCAGGATATCGCCGGTTTCGTTGCCCAATGCCAGTATGCCGCTGCCGATGAAGTGAGTGCCGTTATCGCCGGTGCTGGCGTGCAGCTTGCCGCCCAGCTCTTTGCCCGGCGCCAGGAAATCGCTCGCGCTGACGGTATTGAAGGTGGCGATGCCGCCGAGCGTGCCGGCGCTGCCCATGCCGCCGGTGGTGCCCTTGTCGATGGTCACGCCGGACAGCAGTTCGGAATCGATGTACATGGTGCCATTACGCTGGCCATGGCCGCTCTTTTGAAAATTCTGCCGCATGCCGTCGATATTCATGTTCACCCGGCCATAGTCTTGTATGCCGCGGATGTTGACCGACAGCGCAGGATCTTGCTGGCTGACGCTGGAATAGGCTCCCGTAGTCTGCTCCAGAATATCGGCCGCGTGTCGCGCCGGGCGGTTGTCCATTTGTTCGCGGCTGATGACGCTGACCGAGCGCGGTTCGTCGTAAACCCAATCGTTGGCGTTGATGCCGCTGGCACCCAGCACCGTCAGGCTGTCCAACGCCAGCGCGCCACCGTCGCCGTTCGCCGTCGGCAGCCGGCTCAATACGATTTGCCCCTGCGGCTGCAGGCGGAAAGCCACCGGATTGCCGCCGATCAAGCGCCGCAGGCCCTGTTCAACGCTCATGCTGCCGTTCAGCGCCGCCGCCTGCATGCCGTCGAGTTTCACCTCGTCAAAAAACACCTGCATGCCGGCCTGCTCGGCGAAGCGCAACATGGCGCTCTGCAGCGGCTGCGCCGCAATGTTGAAATTCTTTTGCTGTGCGGCCTGCGCGCCGTTCGCCTCAGCCTGGACGGCGAGCGCCACAGCCGGCTGAGTCAACATCATCGCCGCCAGCGCGGCGCGTACCGCCGTGGCCAATCGGCCGGCCGGCGTGGTTCCCTTGTGAATAAGCATGCGTGTGTGTTCCACCCGAAAGAATGCCAAACTAAGTGATAATGGAAATCAATCTCGTTTAAACATAAGGACGTTCCGGGAGGCAAAAACCCGTAAAGATTTTTTACAGAAAGTGAAAATAACGGCGAAGCGGGCATCCCGGCCCGCCTTGGCCGCTCAGTAAAGCAGCGTGATGCCGGGGAGATTCAGCTGGCGGGCGGAGAGTTCCTGACGAATGGCGCCGACGCCGTCGTCGAGTTTATTGAGCGCGAACACACCGCTCACGGTGCGCGTTCTTAGCGCGGGATTGACCGCCACAATGCGGGTTTCGCGATAGCGGTTGAGCTGCGCGAGCGCCTGCGTCAGCGGTTGGCGGTCGATCACCAGCCAGCCGCGCCGCCAGGCATCATCACCGGCCGTTTGCCGCGTCAGCTGCAGCTGCCCGTTGCGGTAATGCGCCGCCTGGCGTTGCGCGACCACCAGCGAGCGCTCGCCGCGCTCAAGCGTCACCCGCACGCTGTGCTGATGCACGCTGACGTCGACGCCCTGTTCAGTGCGCGCCACGCTGAACTCGGTGCCCAGCGCCTGGGTGACACCGTTTTTCGCCTCCACCCTGAAAGGGCGACGTTCCGCCCCGCCCAGCGGCGCGACGATAAAATAGGCGGCGCCGCTCAGCAGCCGCACCTTGCGCTCGTCTGCGGAATACGCCAGCGCGATCGCGCTGCCGCTGTCCAGCGCCACCCGGCTGCCGTCCGGCAACGCAACTTCGCGCACCTCACCGCGAACGGTTTGATAATCGGTCTGCAGGCCGATCCACAGATCCGGCCCGCGATAAACGCCGAATGAAACGGCGAGCGCCACCGCCGCTGCCACCGCCCAGCGGGGCCATCGATGGCGAGATGGCGTTTTCAGCGCCGCCACCTGCGGTTGTAACGCCTGCCGCTGCTCAGGCGGCAGTTGCCCAAGCGTCGTCCATAGCAGGCGAGCCTGACGCAGCGCCGCCGGATGCTGCGGATCGGCGGCCAGCCAGGCGTCCAACGCTCGCCGCCGATCGGCCGGCAGCGCCCCTTCGGCCAGACTCACGGCCCAGGCGGCCGCCTGCTGTCGCGCCTGTGCGGTTAGCGGTTTCATAATGGCATAGACCTCTGTTTTTTCTGGTTATAGGTTAAGACGTCTGAGCGCGGATAAACCCGTAAAAAAATTGCCATTATTGTTCTTCCATCCGCGCCATCAGCCGCTCCAGCGCGCTGGCCAGGTGTTTTTCCACCGTGCTGAGCGACACGCCCAGCTGCGCCGCCACCTGCGCCTGGGTCAGGCCATCGAGCCGGTTAAGGCGGAAAATCTGCTGCGTGCGCGGCGGCATGTCCGCCAGCGCCTGCTGTAACAACTGCAGCAGTTGGCTATCGATCGCCCGTTGTTCAAGCGCCGGTTCACCCGAAGGATACTGCGCCAGAATGTCGTCTTCGACCGCTTCGGTCTGCCGCCGCTGCTGCTGGCGCAGATGGTCGAGCATCAGATTCTTGGCGGTTTTATACAGGTAGGCCTCAATATCGAGAATGTTACCCTGCGGATACTGCTCGGTAAGGCGGGTAAAACTTTCCTGCGCCAAATCCGCGGCCAGCTGAGGGTCGCGCAGTTTGGCGTTCAAATAGGCTTGCAGCGGCCGCATATGGTGCAGAAACAGCGCCTGCAACTCGGAATTGGACATCTCTTTTCCCAGAAGTGAAACACCCAATAGGGGCGATAAAAATCACATAAATGATTATCATTATCAATATTATTCTGGGAAATATGTGCTACGGCGGGGATAAACAGGAAACCGGCCTGACGCCGGTTTCCGCTGGGCTGCAGGTCAGTGCTCTAGCGCCTCGTCTTCATAGCGGTGCTTGGCGTCGAGCGCTTCCTGCTCGGTTTCATGTTCACTGAGCAGCGTATTCGGCTCAATGTCGTCGGTGCGCACTTCAAAACGGCGCAGATGCAGGTTCGGGTCACCCCGAAACACCTCTACGACGCGGGCGCTCCGCGGATAAGCAGGTTGATCATTTTCGCGCATGCCGTTCTCCCGTGTGTTTCACACAGTAGCAAGTATAGCAGTCGCCCTCATTCCGACACGCGCGAGCCAAGATCGCGATCGCCGGGGGCGCCCGTCAACAGCTCGGTCAATTCGTCGCAGGCGCAAATACGCCCTTCACGCACGGTGAAGTGCGCCAGCACCCGCACGCGGCTGCGGGAACCGTCGCGCTTTTCCACCTCGACCAGATGGTGGGTCAGCACCGCCTCGCCCTGCTCCGCCGCCGCGATCACGCTCAGCGTCATGCGGCGGGTTTGCCGCTTCAGCAGCGCCATATGCTGCTCAAACTGCTCGAAGTTCAGCACCTTGCCATCCACCTGCTGGCGGTAGCCTGCGCTGAAACGGGCGGCGAGCTGCGTCGGCCGATGCTCCGGGCTGGCGATCACCTGCTGCAGCGTATCGAGCACCAGATTCAGCGGGGTAAGTTGAGTCATCACGTTTCTCCGAAATAGGGTGAAAGGCGATCCTATCCCGGCCAGGCGATGGCATAATAACCACATCAAGACTTTCAATAACGTTAAACGGCCAACATGACGCAGATCCGCAGCCAACGCCTTCAGCATGAAAAAAAGCACCTGACGCCCTGGCACCGGCACGAAGGCGGCCAGATCTATCTCTTGACGCGCGGCATGCTGGCAATGGAACTCCCGGGCCGGCAATGGGCGATCACCGGCGGCACGCTGGGCTGGCTGCCGCCGGGATGCGCCCATCAGGCGCTGGCCTGCGGCGACGTGGCGGGCTGGAGTCTGTATCTGCCGAGGGAAAGCGTGCCGGAGATGCCGCCGCTGCCGCAGCTGTTCACAGCCTCTGCGCTGTTGCAGGCCCTGGTGGAGCGCATCGCGCAGTTCCCCGCCGGCCCGCTGAGTGCGCCGCAACGGCGGCTGCTGCAGGTGCTGCTGGACGAAATGCACGCGGCAAGCCGCGCGCCGCTGCAATTGCCGCTGCCGCAGGACGCCCGGTTGCTGAACATCGCCCGTGCGCTGCTGAACGATCCCGCCAGCCTGCGCAGCCAGCGCGACTGGGCCGTTTGGGCCGGGCTCAGCCCGCGCACCCTGAGCCGCCGTTTTCTGCAGGAAACCGGCATCAGCTTCGCGCTGTGGCGCCAGCAGGCGCGGGTGTTGCGTTCACTGGAGGGATTATCACGCGGCAAAGCGGTTGGCGAGGTGGCCGACGCCTGTGGCTATGACAACGTCAGCGCCTATATCGCCGCCTTTCGCCGCCGCTTCGGCGTCACGCCGGGGGCGTACTTTGCGCCGGCTCGGCAAGCGGAATAAGAAAACGGGCGCCCAGCGCCCGAAGAGAAGAAAGGGTTACTTCACCGTCTCACGCGGCAGCACCGCGAGGATTTGTTCCACCACCCGCTGCGGATCGGCGGCGCCGTCCATCACGTAATGCGCGGCCTCCTGATACAACGCTTCGCGCGCGGCCAGCACCTCGCGCATCTCCTCGGCGATCGGCCTGCCGGTGAGCGTCGGGCGCTGCGCATCTTCCGGGTACTCTTCCAACCGCTGCGCCAACACGCTGGCCGGCGCGCGCAGGTAGATAACGGTGCCATGCTGGCGCATAAACTGACGGTTCTCCTCCGCCAGGATCGCGCCGCCGCCAGTGGCAACTATAGTTGACGGCTTGGTCACGGTTTGCAACGCGATGGTCTCGCGGCGGCGGAACCCCAGCCAGCCCTCGCGCTCGACCATTTCCGCTACGCTCATCTGCGCCGCCTGCTGCATAAACAGATCGGTATCGACGAACTGATAGCCCAACGCCAGCGCCAATGCGCTGCCTACCGTGGTCTTGCCGGCTCCGCGAGCGCCTATCATGAACAGGGTTTGTGTCATTACGGGTTGTCCCTTATGCGGTGACTTGAGTGCATTGCATACCAAAATGCCGAGCGGGTGCGATGGCGTGGTGGCAGCATCATACCCTGCCCGCTCTGTATTTCAATATTTACGATAGTGTAAATTCCATGGCACAGCGACTGCCGACGGCAAAGCCGTGCGCCAGATCCTCATCCAGGTGCCGCCGCAGGGCGACCGTGAGCCGCGCATCGTCAAGTGGCCGGAATCCCAGCCGCCGGTAGTAGGGCGCATTCCACGGCACCTCAATGAAGGTGGTAAGCGTCAGGCGGCCGGCCCCCCGCCGTTTGGCCTCTTCCGCCACCGCGCCGATCAGGCGGCGGCCGACGCCCTGCCGTTGCCAGGCACCGGCGACCGATAATTCGGCGATATGCCAGTCTTCCTCCTGAGCCAGCACGGCGATAAAACCGGCGCACTCGCCGTTGTCGCTTTCCGCCAGCCATTCACGACGCTCGGCGATAAACGCGGCATGCTGCTGCGGGGCCATCACCTCGCCTTCGGCGATAAAGCGCCATTCCGGCTGTTGGCGAAACAATTGCGCCGCCGAGCGCTCAACCGCCATCAGATGCGCGATATCCTGCTGCTGCGCCAAACGGATCTGCAGGCTCATGGGTTCTCCTTAACGTTGGGGCGGTTATTTAAGCAAATTTCACCGCCCGTGGCTCAGAAATCGATACTGCCGCGCAGCACCACCTCACGCGGTTCCCCCACCGCCACGCGCAGATTGCCGCCGCTGGACGGATAGTAGGTTTTATCGAACAGGTTCTTCACGTTCAGCTGCCATTTCACCCGATAGCCGTTGATCGGCATGGTGTAAGCGGCGAACGCATCGGCAACGGTGTAGTTATCCAGGTAGAAGCTGTTGGCGGCGTCGCCCGGGCGGCGCCCTACGTAGCGCGCACCGGCGCCGATACGCACCTCATCGCCGCTGTACAGGCCCAGGCTGCCGAGGTTCTGGGTCAGGAACAGCGAGGCGGTATGGCGCGCCACGTTGGTCATCTCTTTCCCCTTGTTGTCCGGATCGTCCACCACGCGGGCGTCGGTATACGCATAGGAACCGATCAGGCTCAGCGAGTCGGTAAGATTACCGGCCACGTCCAGCTCCACGCCCTGCGAACGCACGCGCCCGGCGGTGCGCGTCACGGTTTCGCCCTCCACCAGCTCATTGACCATCACGTTGCGCTTGGTGATGTCGAACAGCGCCAGCGTGCCGGTGACGCCGTTCGGCAGCGCCAGCTTGCCGCCGACTTCCCACGACTTGCCCTGTTCCGGCGGCAGCGAATCAATTTGGGTGGCGATGGAAGAGTTCGGCTTGAACGACTCGGTATAGCTGCTGTACAGCGACACGTAAGGCGTCAGCTTGTAGACCACACCGGCGCGCGGCACCAGCTTGCCGTCCGAGCTGTCGGTGTTGGTCTGGAACGGCCGCCCCTTGCCGGCATAGACGTCGAAAGCGTCGTAACGCAGCCCGCCCATCACCAGCCATTTATCGGTCAGTTGGATGGAGTCCTGCATAAACCAGCCGTAGCTGGTGAGATTTTCCCGCTGGTCGCTGTCTTTGGCGCTGACCGCGGTCGACGGCGGCATCAGGCCGTATACCGGATGATAGATATTGAAATCGCTGTTCTTTTTACCGCGGATCATGTCGCCGCGGTAGGTACGGTTATCTTCAAAATCAAAGCCGAACAGCATCTGGTGGTTGATGCTGCCCCAGTCCACGTCGCCATTGAGCGTCAGCTGCACCGCGTTGGCGTGGCTGACGGCATGGGCGGTCGAGTCGGCCTGGCGGCTCAATGCGCCGCTCTCCGGGTTCAGCGCCGTAGCGCGCGCCTGGTTGTCGCTGTAGCTGTTGCGGCTGTAGGCGTAGGTCAGCGAGCTTTTCCAGCGCTCATTGAGCGTTTGATCGATCTGCAGAGTGACGCTGTCCTGATCGCCGCGGGTGGCGTTATAGGCTTCGTCGAAACGGCGATCGCGCGGCGTATTCACCGGTTTGCCGGTGCGCGAATCGATAATGGTGCCGCGATCGAACGGCACCAGATATTCCATATGTTCATAGGCCAATCGCACGGTGGTGTTCTCGCCGTACCACATCAGCGAGGGCGCGATCACCGTCTGGCGATTGCGGCCAAAGTTGCGCCAGTAGTCGGTTTCATCGTGATCGACGATCATCCGATAGGCAAATCCCGACGTGCCGAGCGGCCCGGTAACGTCAAGCTGGCCGCCGCCGCCGTTGAAGCTGCTGCCCCAACCTTCCACGTGGGTGTGCTGCTGCAGCTGGGGTTTTTTGGTGATCATATTGATCATCCCGCCCGGCTCGCCCATGCCGTACAGCATCGAGGCAGGCCCCTTAAGCACCTCCACCCGCTCGGTGGTCGGCGTAAAGTTGCGCGCCTGCACCGAACGCACGCCGTC
>NZ_JVEL01000237.1:0-383 GCF_001076875.1 Serratia sp. 506_PEND | reverse complement strand
GCTTCATGGACAACATGCTGAGTGCCGCTCAGCAATGCAGAAAATAAGGAAATCTGAGCATGCCGCTTGTCATTAAATACTTTGCAATAGCGTTTGTTATCGCCTTCATCGTCGTGCTGTTTAACGTCTTCAGCGCTACGGGGGAAATCCGCAGCTTCGGGCAGGGAATGAGTTATCTGTTCTGGATGACCCTAGGGCCGGGGGGAGGTATGGCCATTGGCGCAGCGCTGCGGCTCTGGTTGATGCCGGATGCGATTTATACCCGTGAAGGCATGACCGGATTACTGAAAGCCCGCCTTTTCTGGCTGGCCGGCCCCCAGTGCATTGGCTGGCTGGCCCCCAGTGCATTGGCTGGCTGGCCGGGCTTATCGCCGTGGGTAAAC
>NZ_JVEL01000236.1:0-5875 GCF_001076875.1 Serratia sp. 506_PEND | reverse complement strand
CCAGATCTCTGATCTGTTTGCTGCTTATGCAGAGCTGACTTTCGTCAAGCTGCCTCCAACACTACTGTTCGTAGTGTCGCCATCGATACCGAGTCGATTTCCTCCTTTTTGATAGTGAAACGTTCAAAACGGATTTCCCGCTGTAATTACGTTGAAGTGAATGAGTATTTAAAACCGTACTGGCACGGACTACATGTTGGTCAGATGGTAGTAAAACGTTGAAAGCCACGTCGTGCGTGGGTTGAGACGTTATGCGCTACGCGCGTCACTTGGTAGTGTCTTCGCCACTTCACAAGTGACGCGCGCTCCTCTGCTCCCAATGAGACTCACGTAAGCAGCCAAATGTACCCATTGGCTTTATACGTTCGTTCAAAGTTTGCATCGTCAGCAACACGTCATCAAAGCCTTTAACGGCTTTAAAGAAGTAAGCGATATCAGTCAGTTGTGACTGATTTATCCAGGCAAGGACTGCCTAATGTAGATGTGTGCCTGGCTAGTTAGCACCAAGGCATTGAGAGACTTTTCAGCAGCCTTAACCGCTCCGAATACTACGTTGAATGAGCGATATCTGCTCCCAAAGGCGGGCAGATGTACCACACCATACCTGGCGTGCTCCCTCTCAGGCTACGGAAGCTTTCTTTTGCCATCACCCGAAGGCGATCCTCGCAGATGGCTAGATCATTGGTGGCTGTCTATCGACAGCAGGGTCACCCGAAGGCGCTCATCGCAGACCCACTGAGCATTGGTGGTCGTCCAGGGACGACAGTACAACGCGGTTAGCTTAAGCGATCATCTCGCTCAAGGTCAATTCCATTTAGCCCCATAAACATATCCAAAATCTATTTAACTTGAGCTACTCATAGGCAGAATTCATTCATTGATTCTCAGATATATCTACTACTATTGATGTATGAATGCCATGGCAACCAAATGTAACTCTGGTTCATTAGCCGCCAACGACGGAATGCATGTATTAAGATTTATTTCTTCAATGATTTTTTGTCCGACTATGATCCAGTCATAATCAGGAATAACCGGCTTCAGGTTAGCTGCATACTCGGGCACCCGGTAGATTTCTCGGCGAATTCAGATGGTGTAATCCAGCCCAGTGCAGAATAATGAGGAGGGTTATGATTATAGTGTATATGCGCCAGGCCTCGATTTTGCACAGTGCCCCCTCCAAAAACATGAACCAGCTCTCGTTAAACATTCCGGTTGCACCAGCCATTGAAGGACTCCACCGTGGCGTTGTCGGTGCGTGTCAAGGTAGTTGTCGCCTCCGTTAGTTTATGCTGCCAAGGTTTCCCGCTCCAGGTTCAGCCACACTTCATTCTGCCGGCTCCAGTTTCGTGTATGACCTGACCAACGGTGCGGGTTCCGCGACTTGGCAGCCTCATACACCGATTTGCGTTTCTCCAGTAAAGCAATGTCTTCCCCCCGATGCCGCTGGCCCGGTGTCACATAGTGAATACCACTGTGTCGGTGAGATTCGTTGTACCAACCGGTAAATGTCTCTACCCAGGCACCCGGGCCTCTTCCAGCGTCGCGAAGCCTTTCTCCGGCCACTGAGGCACGTATTTCAGCGTCCGGAACAGTGACTCAACGTGTGCGTTGTCATTGCTCACCCGCGGCCGGCTGTGCGACGACGTTATCTTCAGCTCCGCAAGCTTCACCTGGAGCACCTGCGATTTCATCGGGGCGCCGTTATCGGCATGCAGCACCAGCGGCTGTTGCCAGCAACCCTCGCTCAGCACTGTCCGGTTCATCAGTGCAGCAGCCTGCTCACCACTTTTATTGGCATGAACCTCGTAACCAACGATTTTACGGCTGAACACGTCTTCTATCAGGTACAGGTAAAACCAGATACCGGCTGTCGCCGACGCCAGTAGAGTAAGAGGCAGGGCGTAGTCGCACTATTTCCCAGCCTCTCCTCTCCGAACCGGACATTGACCTTGGTCTTGGTCTTGGTCTTGGCGCGGTAGGGTCGGCAGACTCTGGGTGAAAAGCCGTACTTCTCCGCTAATGCCAACAATAATGGGTTCCAGCGATGGCGCCCATCACCGTATACATCCCGTTCCAGAATGATGCCCTTGGCGTTATCAAACTGCAGGTGCCGTGGTATGCCGCAAAAAAAGCCAGTGCATACTCGATGCCATCGCACCATGCAGCCGTGTCCTGGCAAAATGAACAGAAATTCTGGCCATAGTGCAGGATCGTGGCATTTTCATCCGGAATACGCAGGTGTCTCAAACCGCACAACGGGTTCCGCCGGTTGCTGCTTCAGCGGCAATAGGAATGCCGTCAGCATACTGTAACCACCGGCGTAACCCCGCTCTCGAATCTCTTGCAACAGCACGCTGACGGGGATCCAATGGGGACGAGCTGCTTGAACCCGTTCAAGAATGTAAGCCTTGAGCGGATCGAGCTTGCCGGGACGAGGAGCTCGGTTGGAATAACGGGATGATGATGCAGTACTGATATACCGCCGAACAGTCTGGCGAGAGCAACGTAAATGACGGGCAATGGCGCGGATGGACATGCCTTGCCGAAGAAGAACAGCAATCTCCACTATTGACTCCAATGTTAGCATCGGCAGCTCGCTTAAAACTGCCAGTTTTACCCTAGGTGGGTCTGAATTACATTGATATGTGGGTCATTTTTACATCTGTACTAACAGCCAGCGTCGGTTCTTTTTGCCAGCACATCCTGCAGCATCGCCTTATCAAGGCTTAGGTCAGCAACCAGCTGCTTCAGCCAGAGATTTTCCTCTTCTAGCTTTTGGCAGACTTCCGGCACCGACGTACCCAACTCGGCCTGTTTCAGGACAAAGACGATCTGTTCTTTGGTGAATCGTGACTTTTTCATCGTCACAACCTCCGTTCAGGGAAGTGTTTATCATGCCGGAATGCTGTTTCTGAATAGGGCAAGATTTTGGGTCGGACTCAGATAACATAACCAGCCAGGTGAGATATAGGAATGTTTAAAAAAGGAAATAATCAATTTCCCAAAAAGGACAAAAAAAATCGCTAAAAACATATAAATATAAAATTAATGACTTAATTAAAAATGAAAAACATTGTTATATTCTAAAAATATGCATAAACCAAGATAAATAAACCAATAATTTTATTTAAAAAAGAGCAATCAACAACAAAGTTACCGCCCTCATTCATTATTTACTTTTTATTACATATATATACATCTAGTTAATAAAAATATTTTACAAAAAAACCACATAATGCAACATTGCTGAAACAATAATTTATCTTAAGTTTCAGGTGGCATTACGCGTCAGGGCGGTAGCATTTTCAGTAGATCATCATGAGTGGATCTCTACCCACAAAGCAGTAGATGTCTGCTCATATCTGGTCTATTAACCAATACAGAAGGAAAGATTATGAAACTGAACGAAGAACTGGATTTCACCCAAGACACTGACAACGTGATCGAACTGAGTGAAGAAGAAATGATGCTCATTTCTGGTGGTAGCAAAGCATAAGTATCTAAGGTGAAGGGGTTTTCTCTTCACCTTTTAAATCCCAACTTTACTTTCAAGTAACAGGAGAAATGGGATGCATCACCGCTTGCCATGGCTGACAGAACAGCATTCACTACTTAATTATTACGAATGTAATGGCCTGTATAAAAATCATAAATTAACTGATTTCCTGAAAAAAAAGAAGAAATTAAAGATTTTAGTCATCCCCAGCTCAGCATCTCTTTTCCTGTCCGAGCTAGAAAAAACATCGCATACCTTGCACTACTCAGACATTGATAAAACGATCATTAAACACATGAAGGTAGGTACTGCTAGAAAAAAAAACATAACCTTTAAGTTAAAAGATATAACAAAAAAAAACGAGACAAAATATGATGTCATAATTATTCCTCGCTGTGCCATTCATATGTTCCCTGCTGAAAAAATTGATAGCATAGCTAAATTTTGCATTAACAGCCTAAAGAAACCAGGAATAATTGCATGTGAACACATTGAAGATAAATATTTTACTAACACCAGAACTCAAAATATTTCTGATGCAAAAAACAAGACAAAGACAAAATATAAAATCATAAAAAAAAACCAGCACATAATCAAGTTAAATAAAACAACATATCGGAATAGAATAATAATAGAAAAGTCGTTCTACAATCTTCACAGCATAAGTTTCATAAACTTTCGACAGGAATTGGAAAAAAAAACAAAACTTACCACATTGTACGAATGGGATGTAGAGCAAAATCGAAGAGGGATAATAAATGACACAATCAAATTTACGGTCTTGCAGTCAGAATGAAAGATCGATAAAAATCGTCGAAGAGATTGAAAAAAATGGATACTGCCATATCAATGGTGTGATTAGTGCTGCGGTGGTAAACCGGCTAAAAGCTAGATTAAATAAGCTCGCCAGTCAGGATTATTATCATGGCAAAGTACATAAAGTAATGGTTCTTAATCCGGAAGAAGATGAAATAAGAATGTTATGTAAAGAGGACACCATTCTAAAAAACGTAGGTGACTATTTGGGAAATTCATTCAGAGTGTCCATGATTGAAGGCACCTGCAGCGTTCAAGAATCACATAAAAAAATTAATATATCTGACAATTTTTCAAGCGAAACATTTTTAGGATGGCACAGAGATGGCGGGATTTTAAACGAACATTACGATACGAATTTGAATGATAAAAAACTGAGTATAAAATGTGCTGTATGGCTCAGTGAAGTAAAAGCAGATGGTGGTAACTTAGTTTTACTTGAACAAAGTCATCGTGATTATCATAAGCAGAAGGAAGATTTCAATTTAAAAGTAATAACTGCAAAACCCGGTGACATCACTTTATTTGACCGAAGAATTTTACACACAAGAACACCAAATTTCCTTTCAAAAAAGAGAATGGCTATTTTCATAGAGTATTCATTAAAGTGGATAAAAAGAAAACAAAAAATAGATTTTAACCTCACAGATAATGAAATTGACATTGCTCTATTCAGCAATGAACAGAAAGGTTGGGAACTATATAAACAGGATGATTATTAATGAAACAAAGCATTGCGCGTCTATATTTCTCACGCAGATTATTAAAATCATATATAAATACACATGATTATATTCCTGAGAATGTTGAAAATATAGATCTTCAACATATTAACATCAACAAATTGCTGCCAGTCTTGGAATGGTACATTCGCTATTTCTCAAGAACAAAGGAGTTAAACTCCAGAAATATCGAAATGATATGCAGCTACAACCGATATCAGGCTGGTAAACAGCAAAAAAACGAAAAATATTTCCATTCTGTTGTGGCCATAAAATTAAAAGAGAATGGAATTCCATGGACATTGAGAAAAGGTATGTCATACACTAATTACTATAAAGAAAAAACACACCGAACCTATAACGACATTGATTTACTGATTTTAGAAAAAGACAAAACAGTCTTTCAAAATACGCTCACTGCCATCGGCTTTATCAGTGGAATTTACGATAATGAAAAAGACATTATAAAAAAACACAGTAGAGAAGATGCACTCTATTATAAAATGAGCCCAGACCATTTACCTCACTATACAAAAGTTTTGGATGATAAAACGGATATATGTATAGACGCGGCATTCACTCTGGCATGGGATAAATTTGAGGAAAAAGAAAAATTAACGAAATTTATACAATCAGAAAAAATTCAGAATAAAAATGGTAATAGCATGACAGCAGGAGGACACTACCTGGAATGTGCCTTTCATCTGTACCGGGAAATGTTCAGTGGTTCATCCAAAAAATCTAAGACATTCAGAGCCTCTGGACTATTGGATCTCGGATTAATTCGCAATCATATTAACTACAGTTACTATAACAGTCTTTTCCCCGAGGTTGAATT
>NZ_JVEL01000235.1:0-2077 GCF_001076875.1 Serratia sp. 506_PEND | reverse complement strand
GACTGAACTACAGAGGAATCGTGTGAACGGGGCGCATGATATCCAGCGGCCCCGGGTGTGTCAACGCTAAATTGCCCCGGGCGGTGCGACTGCTCGGTATCTGAGCAATAAGCCCGTCAATCAGCCCATTGCGCGTCGTTTTCCGCCTGGCCGCGCAGCAGGCGCGCCAGCGGATCCTGGCGGTAGAAGCGGCAAAAGTGCTGATACAGCGCCGGGAAGCGTTCGGCCAGCAGTTCGGGAGCGCTGAAGAAATACTCCGACAGCACGGCGAAGCACTCGGCCGCATCGGTGGCGGCGTAGGCATCCATGCTGGCGGCCTCTTCGCCGACCATGTCGATCTCGTCCTGCAGGCTTTCCATCGCGGCATGCAGATCATGTTCCCAGGCGGCCACCTCGCGCAGCGGGATCGGCGGCACCCCGGTGGCGACGCCGCCGTTGCGCATATCCAGCTTGTGCACCGCTTCGTGGATCACCAGATTGAAACCGGAAAGGTCGAAAGAGTCCTGCACGTCTTGCCAGTTGAGCACGATCGGCCCCTGTTCCCAGCTTTGGCCCGACTGCACCACCGGCCCCGAGTGCACCAGGCCGATCTCGTCCTGCCATTCGTCTTCCACCACGAACGGGGTGGGGTAGAGCAGAATTTCGTTGAAGCCGTCGAGACACTCCGCGCCGAGTTCCAGCACCGGCAAGGCGAACAGCAGGGCGATGCGCGCCTGCATTTGCGAGGTGAGCTGCAGCCCCTGCAGCGGCACGATGCGCTTTTGCTGCAAGATCTGCCCGGCGACGGCCACCAGCCGCTGCCGCTCCTGCTCATTCAGCGGCGAGAGCAGCGGGATCGCCAGCGCGTCCTGCCACTGGGCCTCGATGTCTGCCTGGGGTTGAGAGGGTTGAGTCGCTTTCCACGGCCATTTAATCATCAGGTTGCTCGTAAAGTCGTCACTTGAACGTTCAGCGGTATGCTAATGCTGTAAAAATGCCGCAAAAGCGGGCATGATAGCAAGCGTTGTCAGGAGAGATGCCGGAGCGGCTGAACGGACCAGTCTCGAAAACTGGAGTAGGGGCAACTCTACCGGGGGTTCAAATCCCCCTCTCTCCGCCACTTTACCCCTCGTTGTTCCCCATCGAATCAAAATCCTTTTCTTTCGCTAATGCTTGTAAACCGTTCGATCTGAAACCGGTTTGCGTTGGCAGAGATCCTTTTCCGCATTATAACCCGTGCAATATCAACGAATAGCATTTTGCGATTATGTTCTTCATTTTGTGAGCCATGTTGCGCTTGAACTCGGCGCGGCGCTTGCGGCAAGCCCAGTGCTATGCATGCCGATCATGCTGAAGGTGTGAAACCGTCACGGCGATAATGTCTGCCGGCAGGGGCGTGTATGGCCCGAGTCCGCTATCCCTTGAAGAGTTTGCCAGACTGACAACATGCCCACACGTCTCCAGGGTAGCGTATATTTACACGCGATTTTTCGTACACTAATATGTGTGCACATGCACATAAATGTCAGTCTCCTCCCTGAAACGATGGGAATAGCAGGGACTGAACGCCTGGAAACCGGAGGACTTGCCATGAGTTTGCTCGATTGCGCACTGGATTTTCGTCACTTCATTGAGGAATTGCGTCGCCGAAACGATTTGGTCGACGTGCATCAGGCCGTTTCCGCCGACCTGGAGATAGCGGCTGTCTGCCGCCGGGTCTATGAGCAACGGCTTTCGGCTCCGCTATTTCATCATGTGGCGGGCGCGATGCCGGGAGCCCGCATCCTCGGCGCGCCGGCCGGCATGCTCGCTTCTGCGGAACATGCCTATTCTCGCCTCGCCCTCCATTTTGGGCTGCCGCCAGAGAGCTCCCCGCGGGATATTGTGGCGGCGATTCGCCGGGCGGTGAAGGCGGAGCCGTTTGCGCCGGATTATTGCTCGACCGGCCCGGTGAAAGAGAATATTTGGCGTGGTGACGAGGTTGATCTGGAACGTTTCCCGGTGCCGCTGTTGCATGAACGAGATGGCGGGCGCTATTTCGGCACCTACGGGTTCCATGTCGTGCAATCCCCGGACGGAAAGTGGCATAGCTGGGGCG
>NZ_JVEL01000234.1:0-5327 GCF_001076875.1 Serratia sp. 506_PEND | reverse complement strand
CTTTCCGGCGGCCAGCAGCAGCGCGTGGCGATCGGGCGTGCGCTGGTCTACAACCCGCCGGTGATCCTGCTGGATGAGCCGCTGTCCAATCTCGACGCCAAGCTGCGCGAAGAGGCGCGGGTATTCCTGCGCGAGCTGATCATCAAGCTCGGTCTGTCGGCGCTGATGGTGACCCACGATCAGAACGAGGCGATGGCCATTTCCGATCGCATCCTGCTGCTCAATAACGGCAAAATCGAACAACAGGGCACGCCGCAGGAGATGTACGGTTCACCCACCACGCTGTTCACCGCCGAGTTCATGGGCAGCAACAACCGCTTGCCGGGCAAGGTTGTTGCGCTGGAAGGCGACCGGGCGCGCATCGAAGGCAAGGATTGGGCGCTGTGGGGCAAAGCGGGCGCCGGCGTGCAGGTCGGGCAGGAGGGCACGGCGGTGATCCGCGTGGAGCGCGTGCGGTTGGGCGAAGATCCGCAGGGCAACCAGCTTGAGCTGCCGTTGCTGACCAGCATGTATCTCGGCGATCGCTGGGAATACCTGTTCCGCACCGTGGCCGAAGATTTCGTGGTGCGCGCCTATGGCCACGAGGCGCGCGATCGGGCGCTGTGCCGGCTCTCCCTGCCGGCCGATCATCTGTGGATATTCCCGAAAGCCTAATCAGGACGCCCGCTGATGCGGGCGTTCCGTTTACAAATCCAGCACCAGTCGGCTGCCTTTGGCGCGCGAGCAGCAGATCAACAGGGTTTGCTGCGCCGCGCGTTCTTCGTCGCTGAGATACTGATCGCGGTGGTCGGCTTCCCCCTCGACGATGCGGGTTTCGCAGGTGCCGCAAATGCCTTCGCGGCACAGACACTCGACCCTGGCCGCCTTGCTGTTTTCCAGCGCCTGCAGGATGGTCATGTCTTCCGCCACTTCAAGTTCAATACCCGACCGGGCCAGCACCAGCGTAAAGGCGCCGCCCGCCGTGTCTTCGGCGGCGAAGGCTTCGCTGTGTAAACGCGCGGCGTCGATACCCCGTTCGGCGGCGGTCCGGTAGACCGCTTCGTTCAGCGCCCTCGGGCCGCAGACGTAGATATGGGCGCCGGGTTCCACGTCGGCCAGCGTGCGCGCCAGATCCAACCGGCCGCCAAGGCTGGAGACATGGCAACTGACGTTGTCGGTGAATGGCGCTTGCGTCAGCTGCTGCTGGAAGGCGTTGTGTTCCTCGCTGTGGAAGCAGTAGTGCAGATGGTAGCGTTGGCCGCTGCGTTGCAGCTCATGCAGATGGGCCATAAACGGCGTGATGCCGATGCCGCCGGCGATCAACACGTGATGCTGTGCCTCCGGCGCCAGCGCGAACAGGTTATTCGGGGTGCTGATGGTCAGCGTATCGCCGACCGCCAGCCGGTCATGCATGAAGTCAGAACCGCCTTTGGAAGGAGACTCGCGCCGAACGGCGATCTGGTAACGGTCGAGCTCGAACGGTGAGCTGAGCAGCGAGTAAGCGTTGCTGTAGCGCTTCTCGCCGTCCTGCATTTTCACGATGATGTGGCTGCCGCCGCTGAAGGCGGGCAGCGGCCGGCCTTGCGGATCCGCCAGAGTAAAGCGCTTGACCTGTGCGGTGACGATTTCGATGTCGACGACGCGAACATCAAGCATCTGATAGCTGGTCATTCATTGGCTCCAAAGCGCGGGCGTCCCCGCGCATAAAAAAGTTATACCGCCTGGCACAGGTATTTGAGCTCCAGATAGTCTTCGATGCCGTATTCGGAGCCTTCACGCCCCAGGCCCGACTGTTTCACTCCGCCGAACGGCGCGACCTCGTTGGAGATAAGCCCGGTATTGATACCGACCATGCCGTACTCCAGCCGCTCCGAAACGCGCCATATGCGCGCCGCATCGCGGGTGTAGAAGTAGGCGGCCAATCCGTAGATGGTGTCATTGGCCTGGCGGATCGCCTCGGCTTCGTCATCGAACACCACCAGCGGCGCGACCGGGCCGAAGATCTCTTCTTCCAGCAGCAGCGAACCGGGTTGCACGTCGCCCAGCACCGTCGGGGTGAAGAAATTGCCGCCCAGCGCGTGCGGCGTGGCACCGGTCAGCACCTGAGCGCCTTTGCTCAGCGCGTCATCGAGCAGCTCCACCACCTTGTCGCGCGCCTTGCGGTTGATCAGCGGGCCGATCTGCATGCCGGGTTCGAAACCGTTGCCAACCTGCAGCGCCGCTACGCGGGCGACAAACTTCTCGGCGAACTGCGGGTAAACGCCGCGCTGCACGTAGAAACGGTTGACGCAGACGCAGGTCTGCCCGGCGTTGCGATATTTGGCGATCAGCGCGCCTTCCACTGCGGCATCGATGTCCGCATCGTCAAACACGATGAACGGCGCGTTGCCGCCCAGCTCCAGCGACACTTTCTTGATGGTGTCCGAGCTTTGTCGCATCAGCAGGCGGCCCACCGGCGTGGAGCCGGTAAAGCTCAGCTTGCGCACCTGCGGGTTGCGGGTCAGCTCGGCGCCGATCGCCTGCGAGTTGCCGGTCACCACGTTGAACACCCCGGCGGGAATGCCGGCGCGCTCGGCCAGTTCGGCCATCGCCAGCGCTGAATAAGGGGTTTCGTTGGCGGGTTTGACCACCAGCGTACAGCCGGCCGCCAGCGCCGGTGCGGCCTTTCGGGTGATCATCGCCGCTGGGAAGTTCCAGGGCGTGATCGCCGCGCACACGCCGATGCCCTGTTTCAGCACCATCAGGCGTTTATCGCCGCTTGGCGAGGGAATGATGTCGCCGTTGGTGCGTTTGGCCTGTTCGGCGAACCATTCGATAAAGGAGGCGGCGTAGCGGATTTCGCCCAGCGATTCCGCCAGTGGTTTGCCTTGTTCCAGCGTCATCAGGCTGGCCAGATCCTGCTGGTGTTCCAGCATCAGTTCGAACCAGCGGCGCAGCAGCTGCGCGCGCTGTTGCGCCGGCAGCGCGCGCCAGCCTTCCAGCGCCTGCTGGGCGGCGTCGATCGCTCGTTGGGTTTCGGCCGTCGCCATGTTGGGCACGCTGCCGATGAGTTGGCCGGTGGCGGGATCGCTCACCGGCAGGGTTTCCTGGTTGTTGGCGTCGCGCCATTGGCCGCTGATGTAGGCCTGTTGGCGGAATAGCGCCCGATCGGAAATATTCACGAGAACCTCACAAGTCAGGGGGAGGAGCTATTGGGCCCCGTCGCATCAGGGTTGATAAACCTGCGCCAGCAGGTTGTGGAAGTGGGCGATGCCGTGCTCGCTGACGCCGCTGCCGGCGCCGTCGGCCATGATGCGCCCCTGCCCGCGATAGCCGCGCGATTTGAGGCCTTTTTGCACGCTCTCCACCAGCCGCAAATCTTCCGGGCGGAACACGTCGCGGTACCAGTCGATCAGTTTGAGCTGTTCGTCGCTCAAATCGGCGTTGGTGAAGTAGATGTCGTAGTGCTGCAGGGTAGTTTCCGCATCGACCGGGAACTCATAGATCACCGTCATCATGCCTTCCAGCGGCGGCATGTTGAACATGGTGCACGGCCACAGCCAGATGCCGTGGAAGCTGGCTTCTTTACCCTCTTCAAACTTGAACGACTGCTCGGAAGGGCGGGCGTAGCCGAACTGCAGCGTCCAGTTGCCGTGCAGGGTGTGCCAGTAGCGGTCGACCTGCACCGAGTCGGCGAAGCCGGGGTGCGCCGGGCCGCAGTGGTAGCACTCGAGGTAGTTGTCGACGATGTTCTTCCAGTTGGCCGGAGTGCGGGTGACGAAACGCGCCGCCAGCTTGAGATCGTCGACCTGCGGGCAGGCCTCGCGCACTTTGGCGCCGAGGCCCGGCAACTGGTCTTCCACCGTGCCGGCCTGCGAGTCCAGATTGACGTAAATAAACCCGGCGTACTCTTCGACCCGCACCGGCACCAGGTGCGAGTTTTCCTTATCAAAGTTCTGCACGTTTTCGCAGTTGCGCGCGTGCGCCAGTTCGCCGTCCAGCTTGAACGCCCAGGCGTGATAAGGGCAGGTGATGACGTTTTTCGCCCGGCCGTCGCCCGCCAGCAGTTGGTGGCCGCGGTGCGGGCAAACGTTGTAAAAGGCGCGCAGCACCTTGTCGCGGCCGCGCACCACCAGAATGTTTTCACCGATGATCTCGCGGGTGATGTAGTCGTTCGGTTCGGCGAGCTCGCTGCGGTGCGCCACGCAAATCCAGCTGGTGGCGAACACCTGCTCTTTTTCGTGCTCGAACGCCGCCTGGTGGGTATAGAACCGGGCCGGAATGGTGTAAGCCTCACGGGCGTCGGCGCAGAAATCTTTCGGTAAGGTAAATTCAGGGATCAGAGTGCTCATAAGTTAACCTTCCTCTTTTCTTATTGTCATTTCGCCATAGGGCGCGGTTGATACGACGATGGAGCGGAGAGTTCGGCGGTCGCCGGCGCGTCGGGCAGCGCCGGCGGGCTGCTTTCGATCAGATGCGCCGGGATGGCCGCGTAGTCCTGCTTCAGCCAGCGGGCAAAGCCGTAGGTTTTCACCAGCAGCACCAGCAGGAACGGCAGCGCGGTCAGGATCACCGTGGTTTTCATGGTGTCCAGCGAGGCGCCGGTAAACAGGATCGACAGCGGGATCAGGGTGATCACCACGCACCAGAACAGGCGCAGCATCGGGCTGGGATCTTGCCCCTCCTGCAGGTTGCGGGTGCTGGTGGCGGCCATGGTGTAGGCCACCGCGTCCATGTGCGAGGCCAGGAAAATGATCATGATGAACAGATAGGCGGCCAGGAACAGCTTGCCGAGCGGCAGCGCCGTCAGCAGCATCTGCACGGCGGTTTCGCCGCCCTGGGTGCTGAGGATCTCCGGCACGTTGAGCTGCCCGCTGATGAACTGGTGCATGGCGTAGCTTTCCAGCGAACCGAAGAAGAACCAGCAGCCGAGGGTGCTGCCGAGCAGCAGCGCCCAGATCACTTCTTTAATCTTGCGGCCGCGCGAGACGCGGGTGACGAACATCGCCACGCCCGGGGTATAGGAGATCCACCACAGCCAGTAGAACACCGTCCAGCTGCGGCTGAAGCTGCCGTCGCCCATCGGATCGGTGAACAGGCTCATCTGCAGGAAGTTTTGCGCCGTCAGGCCGATGGCGTTGATGGTGTTGTTGATGGTGAACTCGGTGGGGCCGACCAGCAGCACCAGCCCGGCGAAGGCGAAAGCGCCCCAGCCGACCATTTTGCTCAGGCGCTGCATGCCGCCGTCGATGCCGATGTAAGAGCTGAGACAGAAGATCACCGCCGCCAGCAGGATCACCGTCGCCTGCACCGCGAAGTTATCCGGGATGCCGGTCAATGCCGTCAGCCCGCGGGTAAAGGTGGAGGCC
>NZ_JVEL01000233.1:0-11784 GCF_001076875.1 Serratia sp. 506_PEND | reverse complement strand
GAATGGAGCCGTCGCGGTTGTCGCCGAAGCCGCGTTTCATTACCGCGTCCTGGGTGCCCCCCAGCGTGTTGGCCTGGGTAATGCCGCTGACGTTGTACAGCGCTTCGTCCAGGCTGCTGACCGCCTGATCGGCAATCACCTGTTGCGGCACCACGTCGATCGCTTGCGGCACGTTCAGCAGGTTGGTTTCGCTGCGGGTGCCGGTGACGCTGGTCAACGGCTGATAGCTCTGCACGCCGTCGGCGTCTTTGCGGCCGACCACCACCAGGTTCTCTTCCTGCGGCGCGGCTTTTTCCGCCGCCCACGCCGGCGATGTCGCGCAGGCCGCCAAAGGCAATGCGCACCACCAGCCGCGCTTGTTGTTATTCATTATCTAACTGACTCCAATAGGTCCCTGAAAAAGGTAACGGCAAAAACTGCTGATACAGCTGTTGGAAGGTCTGCTGCGGGTTGATGTCGGCGAACAGATCCGGGTAAAACGCTTTGGCGAACATCTCGACCAGCACGACATGGTACGGGCTGAGGTAAAAATTGTGCCAGACGCTCCAGGCGCGGTGGTTTTTCACCGCCTGCAGGTTTGTCAGCATCGGCTGTTTGGCGATCAGCCGGCGGAAGCTGTCGGCGGCCTCCTGTGGGCTGACCTGCGGCCCGAGGCGCAGATCGGACAGCCGTTTGCCCTGCGGGCCGGCCATGCCGGTGGCGAGGTACACGTCAGGATTGGCGCTCAGAATGGTTTCCGGGTTCAGTTCGCCATACACCCCTTTGACGCTGGCGTTGGCGATGTTGTCGCCGCCGGCGAAGGTCAGCAGATCGCCGAGATTGCCGTGCGCGGCGGTGGTGCAGCAGGTGTCGCGCCGCCCCAGATGCAGGTGCAGCATCACTTTGGGCTTCGGTCCCTGATAGCCCGCCAGCCGTTGCTGAACCACCGCCATATGCTGCTGATAAAACGTGATGAATTGCTCGGCGCGCTGCTGGCGGTTGAGCACTTCGCCCAGCAGCCGCACGCTCGGCACGGTGTTGTTCAGCAGATCGATGCGCAAATCGACGTAGATCACCGCCACGCCGGCCTTGCTCAGTGCGGAAACCAGCCGATCGTTGTCGCCGTCTTCACGCGCGTAGCGCGCCAGGATCACCAGATCCGGCTTCAGCTGCAGCAGGCTTTCGATGTTGACCTGGCGAAAGTTATTGCCGCTGATGACGGGGATCTGGGCTATCTGGGGAAACTTCTGCGTATAAAGCTGCCAGCTTTGCGCATCAAAGCGCGCCAGATCCGCCGGCCAGCCGATGATGCGCTGCGCCGGGTTGCCCGGCTCCAGCAGCGCCAGCGTATACAGCATGCGGCTCTCCCCCACCACGATGCGCTGCGGGTTGTCCGGCACCGCGACCTGGCGGCCGGTGATATCGGTCACCGTCTTCGCCTGGGCGGAGAACACGCCGAACCACAGGGAAAGCAGCAGTAAAATGAGGGAATTGCGCATGATTGAGCCGAAACGGGGGAAATAGTGTGCGCATGATAATCACTCTCATTAGCACTTGCAATCCCACGCCGCGATTGCCAAAAGAAATCCGGGAAACGGTGCCGGGCACGCGGTGAAACACCGTGAAACCGCTAAAATAGCGGCTTTAAAAAGTTAAAAAAATGGCGGAAAAATCGGTTAAATAGGAGGGGGAAACAGCAAAAAACCGGGAGACCGCCATGACTCAACGCATCATTCCGCTGTCGGAGTGCCCGCAGTTTGCCGATGTGTGCGCCGCCTGGGCTTTCGGCCAATGGGGCTCACAGCGCGGCGGTTCGCTGGCGCGCACCCAGCTGCGTTTCGCCCAATGCAGCCGGCCAAGCGACGATCACCTGACGCTGATGATGATCGACGGCGATCGTCCGGTGGGCATGGCCAGCCTGTGGCCCAGCGACGACCATCAGCGCCAGGATCTCACCCCGTGGCTGGCCGGCGTCTTCGTGCATCCCGATCACCGCCGCAAGGGCATCGCCCACCGTCTTGAAATGGCCATCGTCGAGGCGGCGCGGCAGCGCCATCACTCGGTTCTGCATCTCATCACCGACAAATCGGAAGCGTTGTACGCCGGCTGGGGTTGGCAACCTCTGGAGCGCCGGCGGCAGCATGACGAAGAGGTGGTGGTGATGGAGAAAAAACTGTAGCTAACGCGGCGTACAGACATACACCAGCGCCGGCGGGAAGTTGCGCACCACCCGCAGGCGCCTCCAGTGAAAATAGCGCGACAGCAATTTTTCCGACAGGTGGCTGTATTGGAACAGCACCAGCGTGCCGTTGCGCGCCAGCAGCCGCTGCCGGGCCTGCTGAAGAATGCGCACGCTGATCCTGACCGGGATCGACAGCAGCGGCAGGCAGGAAAACACCACGTCGTAATCCGTGGCCATCCGGGTCGCCGAATGGCCCATCACCTGCAGCCGCCGATCGTCTATCCCGCGCAGCCGATGCACGAAATGGGGCTGGATTTCGAAAGCCTCCAGCGCCGCATCGGCGCGCATCCGCCCCAAAATGCGTTTGGTCAACACCCCGTCGGCCGCCCCCAGTTCCGCGATCGACAACGCCCGGGTCCATTCAATCTGGTTCAGCATCGCCTGACACAGCCACGGGGAAGAAGGTGCCAGCGTACCGACGGTGCGCGGTGAAGCCATAAATTGCTGCAGGTAAGCGAAGTGATTCATCAGTTGCAGCCGGGTCGCATTTAACATTGAGGCCTCCTTGGGTTAAGCCCTCAATGTGAGCCGAATTTCTTAAGTAATCATTAACATGATTCCGAAAGCGGCAGACACAGTTGTAATAAAATGCAACCTCATCAGCGGCACGCAAAGAAAAACGGCCGTAATAATGACCTGAAAATAAGTCGTTTATACACCGACTACCCAGATAATTATTACGACCGTTTATTTTATTGACCGTGTTGCCGCGGCCAAAGCGTAAAAAAGCCGATGCTTAGCGATAAATTTCCGCATTGCCGCGCCAGTTGCTGGAATCCCCGGGGGTGTCCAGACCGATAATGCGATAATGGCTGGCGCCGTCCGCCGCGGCTTTTTCTTTAAGGGCGGTGATGGCATCATGCGGTGAGCCGCTAATGCCGGAAACCGACACGACGCCGATGCTTTGCAGATTGGCGGCCTGCTCGCTGTTGACCTGTTTCACCGACGACAGCGGCGCGGCGAAAGTGGAGAAGGAAGCGGCGGCGATCAATACGGCTGCGATGCTTGGGATGAGTTTCATGATTGACTCCAGGTGTTCTTGTTTATTAGCTCGTTGTCAGTGATGTTAATTATCCGCTAGCCAATGAAAACGGACGTCATGCAACGTAAAGAACATCAATCATTGTGAGGAGAATAAGGAGGAAGTAAGAGCGGGTGTGTATTTTCAGGCGAGGGTGGCTTTATAGGCTTCACCTTACCCCTATTTGATGAACAATTAAAGACAGGGTGAAAGAAAGAGCGCGCGCCGCGTCTATTTAAGATTTTTTACCCGCCGGAGCGCGCTGAGCTACGCTGATTTTGTGGCTTACCCTTTTAAGGAAGAACGCTTATGTCGCAAAACCTGCTGCGCGTGCGTGACGGTCAGGGCGCTTCGGTGTCATTTTCCGAGCTGCTGTTCGATCTGATCTACGTTTTCGCCGTGACCCAACTCTCCCACTATCTGTTGCATCACCTGACGCTGACCGGCGCGCTGGAAACCCTGCTGCTGTGGTTCGCCGTCTGGCTGGCCTGGCAATACACCGCCTGGGTCACCAACTGGTTCAATCCGGATACCCGTCAGATCCGCCTGCTGCTGTTCGCGATCATGCTGCTGGGGCTGTTCGCCGCCGCCGCGCTGCCACAGGCGTTTGGCGAGCGCGGCCTGATCTTCGCGTTGTTCTATGTCGCCATTCAGGTCGGCCGCTCTGTCACGGTGCTGCGCCTGCTGGCGCCTGGTCACCCGTTGAAACAGAACTTTCGCCGCATCCTCGGCTGGCTGTGCATCTCCGCCGTCTTCTGGATCGCCGGTGGGCTGGAGGAAGGCAACGCCCGCCTGGCGCTGTGGGCGATCGCCGTCTTGTGCGAATACGTCTCGCCGATGTTCGGCTTCCGTCTGCCGGTGCTGGGGCGCTCGGACAGCAGCAGCGAATGGACCATCGAAGGCCACCATCTGGCGGAGCGCTGCCAGCTGTTCGTTATCGTGGCGCTGGGGGAAACCATTCTGATCACCGGCGCCACCCTGAGCGAGATGGAAAGCTGGAGTCTGCCGGTGCTCATCGCCTCGCTGGTGGCCTTTCTCGGCAGCCTGGCGATGTGGTGGGTTTACTTCGACACCAGCAGCAAAGCAGGCAGCCACGCCATCAGCCAGGCGGAAAACCCCGGCCAGCTGGGCGCTTATTTCCACTACGTGCACGTCGCGCTGGTGGGTGCCATCATCGTCTGCGCCGTGGCCAACGAGCTGGTGATCGCCCATCCCGATGGCCGCATCCAACACGCCACGGCGGCGGTACTGCTGCTCGGCCCGGCGCTCTACCTGTTCGCCAACGCGCTGTATAAACGGCTGGTGTATCGCCGCTTCCCGCTGTCGCACCTGGTTGGGCTGCTGGCGTTGGCGGTATTGGCCCCCGCCGCCTATTTAACCGATCTGCTGATGGTCAATGGCCTGACGACGCTGATCATGGTGGTGGTGGCGGTGTGGGAGAGCATCTCGCGCGGCAGAGCGCCGCAGCGGCACGCGCAAGCCTGAAGCAAACGGGGGCGCTGCCGCCCCCTCTCGATCACTTCAAGGGTTGCGGCAAGGTGAGCACCCAGAGCTCGCTCAGCGACTCCGGCTGCTCCAGAGGGCGCAATTCGATACGGGCGTCGGTCTTGTCGCCGTCGAGGCTCAACCGCCCTTCTTTCTCCAACTGGTAGTCGCCGATTTTTTTGCTCTTTGGCGACGCATCCACCAGCTTCGCCTGCAAGCCGAAATCGTTGTCATTGATCACCGCCAGCGTGCGATCGTCGAGCAGCGCCAACCCTTCCGCTTTCTCCTGGCGCCAACCCAACTGACGCAGATCCGCCACTTCCCGTTTCTGCGCCAGCTTCACGCCGCGTTTAGCCAGATCTTTCGCATCATCGAACTCCAACGCTTTACCCTGGCCGTCAAACGCGCTCAGATCGCTGGCCTGCGCGAGATCCACCAGATAGATCTTGTTGATCATCGTCTTTTCTTTACCGGTTCCCTGTTCAATCAACAGGATGCGCTGGTTGTCCAACGCCACGACATCGCCAATTTTGGCGTCTTTGGCTTTTTTATAGCGGTCGATATCGATGGGATAGCCGTACATCGCGGTTTTGCCACTGCGCGGATCGAAGCTCACCAGCCGGGTAAACTGCGCCTTGTTTTTGCTTTTGCCGTCGACATCCAGCGTGCTCTGCACCGCCGCCAGAATGCGCCCATCCGGCATCCGGGTCAGCCCCTCAAAACCGCGGTTAGGCTGGCGCCACTTCAGGATGTTCGGTAACCCGCTCGCCACCGCCTGCTCGCCGGCCTGCGGCGTTGGGCCATATTTGGCGAGGATTTTACCTTTGCCGTCGACATGGATCAGAAACGGGCCATACTCGTCACACAGCCAATAGCCGCCGTTGCCGTCACCGATGATGCCTTCGGTATCCAACCCGCGGCGATCGCCGGACAGCGGTTGCAACGCGTCGTTCAACGCCACTTCGTTCGTGGAACCAATCAGCTCGCTCGGCAGCGGCAGCCCGCTAATCGGCCCTTTTTCGTCATGCAAGGGCCGCGCATTCTCGGCCACGGCCTTGCCGCCGCCGATACGAATATCCATCAACAGAGGCGTGAATTGCGGATTGGCGAAAATCTTGGCTTCTTGCTTGCCCACCGCAGGGGCATCAGCATTCGGGCCGCGATCGGTCAGCGTCGTCAGCACCAGATCGTCGCCCTGCTTGCGATTGAACGACAGCCCTGAGCCGATCCCCACCGGCAGCCCCTGCGGGAAATGCTTGGCAAACGCCCCCTGATAGGCGACGCGCTCCCCGCCGGGGAAGCCGACCACATAACGCGCCACCTCAATATCTGCAGCGTAGGTGAATACAGGAAACAGCGAAGCCAACAGCAGGGAGAGCGATTTTATTCTCATGTTTTTACCCGAGGTTGAATGAAGCGTTATCAGGCAGAAGAAGATATTAATTTAGCATGACACTTAGATGACAACAGGCGCTGCGTCAAATGTAAAACAAGCAATAAGGTTGGCTGGCAAATAGAAATTAGCAATTAACCTGAGCGTATTGAATGGAGAAAACCGCTGGAAAAAACCGCCCGAAAATAGCCCGCCATTTTGCTTAGGGTAAATTCTTATAGTAAAGATAAAAAAAACGGCAAACGCGCGTCGGCACGGGGAAAAACGGTGTTTTTCTCATAGACAAAATAAAATACCAGGGATTTAATACCGCCGTTATTCAAGGTGCATTAAGAAAATTCTATAGAATATCTGCATGAACTCAAAAAGCTGTTCTATAGTTTTTAGTGCTAACGCCCGTTAGTCTATTCCGCAGGATGGAATCTATGTCAAAGCGACTTTTTGCTGAATTTTTTGGCACATTTTGGTTGGTGTTTGGTGGTTGTGGTAGCGCAGTATTGGCAGCGGCATTCCCACAGCTGGGTATTGGTTTCCTCGGCGTCGCGCTCGCTTTCGGTTTGACCGTGGTGACGATGGCCTATGCCGTCGGCCATATTTCCGGCGGGCATTTTAACCCGGCGGTCACCGTCGGCTTATTCGCCGGCGGCCGTTTCGCGGCGAAAGACGTGATTCCTTACGTTATCGCTCAGGTCATCGGCGGTATCGCCGCAGCGGCGGTGCTGTATTTGATCGCCAGCGGCAAAGCCGGTTTCGACGCCACCGCAGGCGGCTTCGCTTCCAACGGTTACGGCGAACACTCACCGGGCGGTTATTCTCTGCAAGCCGCGATCGTGATTGAGCTGGTGCTGACGGCCTTCTTCCTGATCGTTATTCACGGCGTGACCGACAAGCGCGCGCCGGCAGGCTTTGCCCCGCTGGCGATCGGCCTGACGCTGACGCTGATCCACTTGATCAGCATCCCGGTGACCAACACCTCCGTCAACCCGGCGCGCAGCACCGGCGTAGCGATCTTCCAGGGCACCTGGGCGCTGCAGCAGCTGTGGGTGTTCTGGCTGGTGCCGCTGGTCGGCGGCATTATCGGCGGCCTGATCTACCGCTGCCTGCTGGAAGACAAAAAATAAGCGTATCGCAGTCGATCGCGTTTCACGGGGCAGCCTTCATCGGCTGCCCCGTTGCTTTCAGCCCTTCGTCACTGCAAACATCATGATATCGCTGGTAAAGGAGCCGTCCGGCTGAATCGCGAAATGCGCCGCCACCTCCTGCGACACGCTTTGCTGCAGCGCGCGGATCGCGGTAACGAAATGCGCCGGCGTGCGCATGCGCGCCACCCAGCTGCCGAACTCCAGCATCAAGCGATCCGACGTCACCTCACGCACCACCAACCCGGCTTCGGTCAATAACGTCAGCCACTCGCCCGGCGCATAATTGCGCACGTGCGAGGTGTCGCGCAGCACTTCCACGGTTTGCAGGTAGATATCCAGCAGCGGATGCCCCGGCGAGACCACGTCCATAAAGATCGCTCTGCCGCCCGGTTTGAGTACCCGCCTGACCTCGCGCAGCGCCTGGCCGACGTCGTGCCAGTGGTGCGCCGAATAGCGGCTGATGACCAGATCGAAGCTGGCGTCTTCAAACGGTAAAGACTCGGCCACGCCCTGCTGCAGCTGAATGTTATTCAGACCTTTTTCCGCCGCCGCCTGCTTCACCACCGCCAACATTTGCGCCGACAGATCGTAGGCCACCACCTGCGCCACCCTGGCCGCCGCCGTGAAGCTGGCGTGCCCGGCGCCGCAGCCCAGATCGAGCAGGCGCGCGTCGGCGTGCGGCTCCAGTAACTGTGCAAGGCGTTGCAAATCCTTGCCCTGCGCGTGTACCGCGCTGGTTAAGTAGGCGTTGGCCTGCTCGCCGAACTGCCGGTCTACCGCGTTTTTATGGCTGTCGCTGATGCTCATGTTTGCTCCCGTTATTATCCGGCTTGCGCCTGTGCCTGAAGGCTTTCGGCTACTATAATCAGGCTACTATACGGGTACAATATGAGCAGTTATCCTGGTATAAATAGGTACCACGCTATGTCATCAGAAGCCTTATCCGGGCCAAAGGCCCTCGGCGCGTTCCTGCGGGCGCACCGCGAACGCATCACGCCGGAAATGCTCGGCCTGCCCAGCTCCTCGCGCCGTCGCACCAGCGGCCTGCGGCGCGAAGAGCTGGCGCAAATCAGCGGCATCAGCGCCACCTGGTATACCTGGATCGAACAGGGCCGCGAGGTATCCATTTCCCCCTATACGCTGGCCCGCATCGCCAAGGCGCTGCGGCTCGGCCCGGCCGAACGCCACTACCTGTTTACCCTCGCGCGCGTCGCCGACCCCGAGCAGGAAACACACCGCGAAACCGCCAACGACGCGGTGCTGCAAAGCGTGCACCAGATGACGGTGCCCTGCTACCTGCTGGACGTGACCTGGAACGTCGTCGCCTGGAACCCGCAGGCGGCGGCGCTGTTCAGCGGCTGGCTGGATGTGGCCAACAGCCCCAACCTGCTGCACTTCATGTTCTTCCACCCGTTGGCGAAAACGCTGGTCAGCGATTGGGAGGAACGCGCTCGCCGCGTGGTGGCCGAGTTTCGCGCCGAGACCAGCCATCATCAAAATACCGAAGAGATGCGCGCCTTCGTGCGCAACATGACGCACAACAGCGCGGACTTTAATCACTGGTGGAAGCAACATGACGTCATGGCGCGCGAAGGCGGCGAAAGAGCGTTCGAGCATTCTCGGCAAGGCGCACTGCGCTATCGCCAACTGACCTTCCACCCGGCAGAACACGCCGGTCTGAAGCTGGTGATGCTGATCCCGCTGCCGCAATTGGTAACAAATTCATAGGCAAGTTTACCCGCCATTTATTTATTGGTTCATGTAAACGCGCTAGGGTGATTAATACCGATGATAATGATCATCCAGCACCGTTATTTATCTCCTGAGGTACTCCTATGCAATCCGAAGAACAACGCCTTATCGATGGTCTGTTTGGCCGCCTGAAAGACGCCGAGACCAAGACGGGCCCACGGGATCTCCAGGCAGAGCAGCAAATCAACCAGCATATTCGCGAGCAGCCTTCCGCCCCTTATTACATGGCGCAGGCGATGATTATTCAGGAGGCGGCGCTCAAGCAGATGGATCAGCGGGTCAAAGAGCTGGAGGCTCAGGTGGCACAGCTGCAGCAAACCGCCAACGGCCAGCAGAGCAGCGGCGGCTTCCTGGCCGGTCTGTTCGGCGGCGGCAGCCGCACGCCAAGCCCGCGCGAACAGTATCAGGCACAGCAGCAAAATACGGCGGCCTGGAACAACGCGCAGCAGGGGGGCTACACGCAACAGCAGCAGCCTGCCTATGCCCAACCGCAGCAGGCGGCGCCTTCACGCGCCGGCGGCTTCCTGGGAGGCGCCTTGCAAACGGCGGCGGGCGTCGCTGGCGGCGTGGTGTTGGCCGACATGCTGACCGGCATGTTCCGCCATTCGCAACCACAGGAAATCGTAAATATTATCGAGGAAACCCCGGCGCCGCTGGACGACAGCGCAATGCGCAATTTCGACGCCTCCAACAACCTCGATACCTTCAACAACGGCGATGGTGGCAGCTTCCTGAACCAGGACAACGGCTTCCAGAACGCCAGCTATCAGGACGACACGGATTACGCCGACGACGATTACAGCGACGACGACGACTCCTTCCTGTAATTCCCTTCGCCCCCTCTCACCCGCAGAGGGGGATTTCCCGTTTCACCAATCTGGTCTACAGTGAACACTGTTCATTTATCCAGCCGGGAGAAACGATGATGAGCCTTACTCCTTCAGACCCTTTTTTCAGCGAACGCCTGCAGATGCGCCCGCCAGTGATGGCGGATCTCGAACGTTTCTACGCCATCTTCGGCGATCCGCAAACCCAGCGTTTCAATCCCGCCGGCCCGCTCACCAGCGAAGCGCAGGCCGCCTCGGCGCTGCAAGAGAGGATTTCCGGGTGGCAACAACACGGTTACGGTTCCTGGGCGATCGCCCTGCGCGAACGGCCGGATTGGATTATCGGCTTTGGCGGATTGTCCTGGAAACCGCTCGGCGCGCAGCGCACCGTGAACCTCGGCTATCGATTCGATACACGCGTCTGGGGCATGGGGTTGGCCACCGAGATGGCGCGGGCTTCGCTGCAATATGGTTTTGTCGGATTGGCGATGGAGGAAATTTCCGCCATTGTGCGAGCGGAGAATCAGGCGTCGTGGCGAGTGCTGGAAAAGATCGGCATGCGGCGGGTGGATACGCTGGATGACGTGCCCGGCGCGGCGCCGAGCCTGGTGTACACACTAAAGCGCGGCGACTATCAGGGCTGATCGTCGCTGATTTTGGCCAATGCCATGCGATAAGATTTGACCTTCTGACGCTTCTTTAGCCAGGTAGTGGTCGACACGATGAACACCGCGCCCGACATCGCCAACACGCCGGTCGGGTGGCCGTAAAACACCATCAAGGCAAAGTACACGGCGGAAACGATCGCCACCCATTTCGCCGTATTGCCCATGTCGTTTTTCTCCTGGGTCAAACGGCGAATGCGCTCTTCTTCACTGATTCCCATACGCGCTCCTTGTTGGTTGAACGTTCCATTATATGGAGTTGGAGTGCTGATATTTCAAGCGATTGGATGGTAAAGAAGCGTAAAGCTCAGGCCGGCGGCTCCCGCCGCCGAGACAGATAGCGCCCGGGCTGATCGGCGCCCGGCAGGCCGCTGCCGTCGTTGCGGCCAAACAGCCGGTAGCGATTGCCGGCGACCGCATCATAGACCTTGTCCGCCAGTCGCGGCGGCAGGTAACGCGCCAGCGCCAGCGCGCGGTACGGCCATCCCACTTGGCGCAGCGCCTGAAACAACGCCGCCGAACGTAGCCAACAGCGCCCCTGCTCAACATAGACCACGGAATCGAATCGATCGGTCGGCAATCCCAGCGCCTGCAGGATCGCCTGCCCTTCGACGGATTGCACCGTCGCCAACAGAATGCGCCGCTGCCGATCGGCGCGAATAAGGTATCTCACCAGCCCGTGACACAGATTGCATTCGCCGTCGAACAACAGCGCGCGATCGCCGGGCTGGAGATAAGGCAGCTGTGATAAAGGGGTCATCCCGCCTCCCGAGAACCGCTCTCCTTAGCCTAACGCGCCTGGCGCCCCCAGGCCAGGACGGGATGACAGGGCCCGTTAAGGCGCAGGCGGCGCGTCAGGCACGGCCACCACCGCGACGCGCACTTCGTAATGTTTGGCGCTGCCCGCCGGGATCACCGCCGTCAGTTTGTTGATGGTTTCCACCGGATTGTCGCTGGCCGAGGTGGCGCAGAACAGCTCGCCGCCGTGGCAGAATCCCGGCTTGGGCGGGTGCCCGCCCGGGAAAGGCGGCATGCGCATCGGCGCATCCATCAAAGGCGGCAACGCGTTGGCCGCAGGCTTCTCAGGCGCCGACATCGCGCTCGCGCTGAACAATAGCGCCATGCCCATGCAGGGCAGCGCCAGGATCTTGATTGCTTGTTTCATTAAATTAGCCTCATTTGCCGGGTTCGGGATTACGCTACCCCGCCCCCGGCCCATGAGAAAGCCGCTTTTCGCTACCTTTTCGCCTCGCTGCGCTTTGCTTACATCCCGCGTCT
>NZ_JVEL01000025.1:0-233 GCF_001076875.1 Serratia sp. 506_PEND | reverse complement strand
GGGTTTCCAGCAGCGTCAGGCAGTCAAGCGCCACCGCATCCAGATTGACCTCACTGTGGGCAAGTGACCCCAGCTTCACCAGTTCGGTCTCTGTTTTTTCCCACAACGGATCGTCTGCGCTCACCGCGCTTACCGTCAGCTCATCAGACAGCGTTGCCAGCAGACGCGGGCTCCAGGGATGCCGGAATGTCATGACGGTCCTCCCCAGCGACACTGCTGACGCAACGGCCTGA
>NZ_JVEL01000232.1:0-3709 GCF_001076875.1 Serratia sp. 506_PEND | reverse complement strand
CTGGATTTCACCGGCGGTACGGTGATTGAAATCAACCTGGAGAAACCGGCTAACCTCGACCTGATGCGCGATACGCTGGAGAAGGCCGGGTTCCAGGATCCGATCATCCAGAACTTCGGCAGCAGCCGCGACGTGATGGTGCGCATGCCACCGGCGACCGGCACCGCAGGCCAGGAACTGGGCAACAAGGTGATCGGCGTGATCAACGACTCGGTGGATAAAAACGCCACCGTGAAGCGCATCGAGTTCGTCGGCCCGAGCGTGGGCAGCGAACTGGCGCAAACCGGCGGCATGGCGCTGCTGGTGGCGTTGATCTGTATCCTGATCTACGTCGGTTTCCGCTTCGAATGGCGCCTGGCGCTGGGGGCGGTTATCGCGCTGGCGCACGACGTGATCATCACGCTGGGCGTGCTGTCGCTGTTCCACATCGAGATTGACCTGACCATCGTCGCGTCCCTGATGTCGGTTATCGGTTACTCGCTGAACGACAGCATCGTGGTTTCCGACCGTATTCGTGAGAACTTCCGCAAGATCCGCCGCGGCACGCCTTACGAGATCATGAACGTGTCGTTGACCCAGACGCTGAGCCGTACGCTGATGACTTCCGGTACTACCCTGATGGTGGTGCTGATGCTGTACATCTTCGGTGGCGCGATGCTGCAAGGCTTCTCGTTGGCGATGTTGATCGGCGTGTCGATCGGTACCGTCTCCTCCATCTACGTCGCGTCCGCGCTGGCGTTGAAACTGGGGATGAAACGCGAGCACATGCTGCAGCAAAAAGTGGAAAAAGAGGGCGCGGATCAGCCTTCGATTCTGCCTTAACCGCCGCAGTATTCAGCGAAATGAGAAGGAGCGCCCATCGGCGCTCCTTTTTTTTGCTTTGGGTTTCAGCGTTGCTGCACCACCGCCGGTTGGGCGGTCGAAACCAGACTGTGCAGACGGATATAGCCCAATTGTTCCGGCGTCACGCCGCTGAAGCGCAGCTCAAAGTCCTGGCCGGGTTTCGGCAGCAGCGAATCGGCGCTGGCGATCGGTTGCGACAGCGCCTCGGCGGTCAGCGGCCGCCCGGTGGCGTCGTCCAGTTGGCCCCATTCCACCACCGCTTTGAACGGCGGCAGCGTGGCCTGTGAGAGGATGCGCACATGCAGCTGCGCCTGCGTGCCGTTGGCTTCGCTCTTGATGTGGCTCAGCGAAACGCTCAGCTCGCCGATGCCGCTCTGCAAACGGGCGGCGCTTCGGGCCGCCGGCAGCAGGTAGACGCCGTTGTCGGAGTGCTGATTGAGCATATTCTGCCGCTCCAGCGCGGTGGTTTGATCGGTCAGCACGCTCACTTTCTGGTTCAGCGCGGCGACCTGATGGCGCAGTTGAGGCACGGCGGCGTTGTGCGCGCAGCCTGCCAGCAACACGGCGGCGGCGAGCAGGGCGATTTTGGGGTAACAGGTTGTCATGACGGCGATTTCCTATGCTGAATCTCCTGCTATCAGCTTAGTCCGCCCGGAGGGGAAAGTCATATCGGCGCCGCTTCCCGGCTGCGTGTCGCAACAAATGGCCGCCGCCCTTTGTTGTGGCTGCACTTCGGGGTAAACTGCGTTTATCTATAAAAACGTTTATCAGGACGTGTTATGCATTGCCCTTTCTGCGCCGCCGTTGATACCAAAGTCATTGATTCCCGCCTGGTGGGGGACGGTTCGCAAGTGCGCCGCCGCCGCCAGTGTCTGGTGTGCAATGAGCGCTTCACCACCTTCGAGGTGGCCGAGCTGGTGATGCCGCGAGTGATTAAAAGCGATGAGGTGCGCGAGCCGTTCAACGAAGACAAACTGCGCCGCGGCATGCTGAAAGCGCTGGAAAAGCGCCCGGTCAGCTCGGACGACGTGGAAAACGCCCTTAATCATATCAAATCCCAACTGCGCGCCACCGGCGAACGCGAAGTGCCGACCAAACTGGTGGGCAATCTGGTGATGGACGCGTTGAAAAAGCTGGATAAGGTCGCCTACATTCGCTTTGCGTCGGTGTACCGCAGCTTCGAGGACGTGCGCGAGTTCGGCGAAGAGATCGCCCGCCTGCAAGACTAAAGGATCTTTCATGCATCACGACGAATTTTATATGGCGCGCGCCTTCGAACTGGCGCGCCTGGGGCGTTTCACCACCGCGCCCAATCCGAACGTCGGCTGCGTTATCGTGCGCGACGGCGAAATTGTCGGTGAAGGCTACCATCTGCGCGCCGGCGAGCCGCACGCGGAAGTGCACGCGCTGCGCATGGCGGGCGACAAGGCGCGCGGCGCCACCGCCTATGTGACGCTCGAGCCGTGCAGCCACCACGGCCGCACGCCGCCCTGCGCCGATGCGCTGGTGGCCGCCGGCGTAACACGGGTGGTCGCGGCGATGCAAGATCCCAATCCGCAGGTGGCGGGGCGCGGGCTGTACAAGCTGCAGCAGGCCGGCGTCGAAGTCCGTCATGGCCTGATGCTGGCCGAGGCCGAAGCGGTCAACCTGGGCTTCCTCAAGCGCATGCGCACCGGTTTCCCTTACGTGCAGCTGAAGCTGGGCGCGTCGCTGGACGGCCGCACGGCGATGGCCACCGGCGAGAGCCAGTGGATCACCTCACCCGAAGCGCGTCAGGACGTGCAGCGCCTGCGCGCGCAGAGCGCCGCGATTCTCAGCACCAGCGCCACCGTGCTGGCGGACGATCCGTCGCTGACGGTGCGTTGGGATGAGCTGGACGCCGAGACGCAGCGCCTCTATCCGCGCGAAAATCTGCGCCAGCCGCTGCGCATCCTGCTCGACAGTCAAAATCGCATCACCCCGCAGCACCGCGTGGTGCAGCAGCCGGGCGCTACCTGGCTGGCGCGCCTGCAGGCGGATGAACAGGCCTGGCCGCAAGAGGTCGAACAGTTTATCTGCCCGGCGCACGGCGGCGGCATTGATCTGGTGGTGATGATGATGCTGTTGGCCAAGCGCCAGGTGAATTCAATCTGGGTAGAGGCGGGCGCAATGCTGGCCGGCGCGCTGCTGCAGGCCGGCCTGGTGGATGAGCTCATTTTGTACATCGCGCCGAAACTGTTGGGCGATAATGGCCGTGGCCTGTGTCATCTGCCGGGCCTGGAACGGCTGGCCGACGCGCCGGAATTCGTCTTTAGCGACGTGCGCCAGGTCGGCCCCGATCTGCGTTTGCGCCTGCGGGCGAAACACTGAATCTCGCGCCCGCGCGCCGGTTTTACAAAAGCGCCGCGCAGGCGATGAAAGAATATGATAGAATCCGCCCCCCTGCGGGGTATTGAACCCATTTTTAAGGAAAGCCCATGAAAGTTATCGAAGGTGTTGTTGCTACTCCAAATGCCCGTGTGGCGATCGCAATTGCACGTTTTAACAATTTCATCAACGACAGCCTGCTGGAAGGCGCCATCGACGCGCTGAAACGCATTGGTCAGGTTGCTGACGACAACATCACCGTTGTCTGGGTCCCGGGCGCTTACGAGCTGCCGCTGACGGCGAGCGTATTGGCCAAAACCGGCAAATACGACGCGGTTATCGCGCTGGGCACCGTTATCCGCGGGGGCACCGCGCACTTCGAATATGTGGCGGGCGAAGCCAGCTCCGGCATCGGCAACGTTGCGATGAATGCCGAAATCCCGGTTGCCTTTGGCGTGCTGACCACCGAAAGCATCGAACAGGCGATCGAACGCGCCGGCACCAAAGCGGGCAACAAGGG
>NZ_JVEL01000231.1:0-226 GCF_001076875.1 Serratia sp. 506_PEND | reverse complement strand
CTTCATCGTCGGAATCCCGGCTGCTTCTGTCGCTCTGGAAAAGAGCAAACATGGGCAACCAGCTCTCGATTTGGTCCCAGATGCGTTTTGTGTCTTCTTTGGCTTTGCTGACGGGAAGTAGCGTTTCCGTCAGTTGCAGATCGGCTGAGGCCGCCCATATGGCTTTTCGCATTCCGGGATTCCCCTTAAGCGAAGTAAGCACGTGGTGAACTCACCTTGCGTTGCA
>NZ_JVEL01000230.1:0-7603 GCF_001076875.1 Serratia sp. 506_PEND | reverse complement strand
TCTTTGATACCTTTAACTTCGATCTCTACGCGACGATCTGGTGCCAGGCAAGCGATCTGAGCTTTGGTAGCGCGGCCAGATTTGTAGCCACAGGTGTTGCCTGTAACTGCATCTGCTTCACCCATACCACGTGCAGAGATTTTGTCTGACGGGATGCCTTTGGAGACCAGGTAGTCAACAACGCTCTGTGCGCGTTGTTCAGACAGTTTCTGGTTGTACTGGTCAGAACCAACGGCGTCGGTGTAACCCAGAACAACTACGGAGCCGTCTTTAGGATCCATGGAGCTCAGCTGGGTGTACAGCTGATCCAGAGCCTGCTGGCCTTCTGCTTTCAGAGTAGATTTGTTGAAGTTGAACAGCACGTCAGACTTCAGAGTGAAACGCTTGGTTTCAACAACTGGAGCTGGAGCCGGAGCTGGTGCTGGAGCAACTACGTCATCCTGACCGAAGCGGTAAGAAACGCCCAGGCTCAGCATGGTGTTGTCTGGACGTGCGCCAACGGTACCTGCGTCACCGATGTTGCTTACGAACTGGTAATCCAGACGGGTAGCCCAGTTTTTGGTCAGTGCGTATTCAACACCAACAGCAGCCAGCGGAGAAACGCCGGTGTCGTGGTCGCTCAGACGCTGACCAGTACGGCCGTAGTTAGCTTTGGAGTCTGCACGCCATACCATACCACCCAGACGAGTGTAGATGTCCAGATCGTCAGCAATTGGGTAGCTCAGTTTAGCGGCCAGTTGAACGCCCTGCGCTTTGAAAGCACCGTTGTTCACGCTGCCTTTGTAAGGCATGCGGCCGAGCCAGTCATAGCCCAGCTCGAAGCCCAGGTATTGGTTTGCCTGGTAGCCCAGGAACGCGCCGGCACCCAGCTGATCTTTATGGGTTGGGCCGTTGCCGATACCGTTCTGGTAACCGTTGCCGTAGAAGCCAACGTCATGGTACTGGGACCAGCCCAGTTTAGCACCGGTGTACCAGGTGTTATCTTTTGGAGCGGCTTGCGCTACGGTAGCGAAACCTGCCAGTGCCACTGCTAATGCGATAGCTGTCTTTTTCATTTTGCGCCTCGTTATCATCCAAATAGGCAATGAGCTTTAAAGCTGTTTAAGCCCTTGGTTAAATTCCTTCGCCAAGGTTTAAGCCCTCGTTTGTTACTCGCCAGTTTTTCTGACGTTATAGAGCAACCTTGGCGATGTAAAGTCTACAACGTGGCGCGAAAGTTACAAGTGTGATGTGATAAGGCTCTAAAAAAAAACGCGGAATCGTACATATTTGCTAACATTCTTAGCCTAAAAAAACGGCGATTCATCGCGCGTTTTTGCCTGCCAAACCGCAGCCGGACTAGCTTTTTGCCTTCCCCCGCAAAGGTTCCGCTTAGGGGGTGCGAAAATGATGGGAAAAATCCTAAATTTACTTAATGATACAAAGAAGAGTGAATTTTTAGGGTGGAACAGTGTCCGTGAGTCGGGCTAATGTCACGTTGAGGGCGCATGATAAACCCATAGGCATTACCCAATTCTGCCGCACGTCTTAATTTTAGACGATCCTCCTCCGTTAGCTCGGGCAACCAGCCGAGAACCACGCTGTAATTTCCCGTTTGCAGCGCTTTTTCCATCGCCTCAACCGTATTCACCGGGCTGATTTGACTCAATTGCACCATTTTATCGACAGGCAGGCCGGATTGCTGCAGCCATTGCTTGCTTAATTTTTGCTGCGGCGTCAGCCACAGAAGCCAGCGAGACTGCTTGCCCAATTGCAGCAGCAGGGGCAACAGTAATTGAGCCACTGCGGGCTGGCGCTCGTTGTAAACAAGTTCACTGATCAAGCCATTCTCTTTGCCGATATCCGTGTTCTTCGCAACATTGCGCGTTGTATAAGAGCCATGGCCGAAATGAGGTTGGTAGAGTGATTGAGTACGCATAAAGTTCCCGCCCGTCGTGTTACTGTATGTTTATACAGTATCCCTGATTTAGGATAAGATCAACCCAAATTTTCGTAGCGGCTCGCATAATTGCGATCATTTTTTGTACCGACGATTTTTGTGATTGGCAGGCGGGCGGATAGTGCGTATTTTTCTAATTAGTTGTTCACGTTACTTTTTTCATTGATGAGAGAAATAATACGGCCAGAACCTAAAAAGGAGGAACGCTATGAAAAGGATGTCGACGAGAAGAATCGCGCAGGCTAAAAATTGCTTTGCGGCGCTGGGCACCATCACCACACGATCACAGTTTGGCGGCTATGGGCTGCTGGCTGAAGGGGTAATGTTTGCGGTGGTAGCGGAAGGTGAATTGTACTTGCGGGCTACGGCGAGCATGGAACCGGCCTTTCGCGCCCGGGGCATGGTCAATATGGTCTATTCCAAGCGCGGTGTGCCCATCACCTTGCGCTATTACTGGGTTGACGAGTCGCTGTGGCGGGAACGCAACGAGCTGGTAGGGCTGGCCTGGCAGGCTATCAGGGAAGCGCGCCGAGAACAGCGGCTCAAGGCCGGCGATCACGGCAGATTGAAGGCGTTGCCGAATATAGATGTCAACATGGAGCGCTTGCTATGGCGAGCGGGTATTCGCAATGCCTATGACCTGCGGCTGCATGGCGCTAAACGTAGCTATCTTCGCCTGCTGCAACAGCAGACCAATCTGGGTCTGCGCGTGCTGCTGTCGCTGGGCGGCGCGATAGCCGGTTATCATCAGGCGGCGTTGCCTACCGAATTGCGCAACGAACTGGTGCGCTGGTTCGATCATACGATGGCTATGCGTCGCCATGGCCATGAGCCAGTAGTTCAGGGCCCATCAAGCGGGCCCTGAGTAATTAGGTTGCCTTATTGATTTGGGTATGGAGTGCGGTGAGTTCCGGCAGCAGCTCGAGCATTAGCCCCACCTGCTGCAAGACCAACTGTTCTTTGCTTTCAGGTTCTGGAACGGCTTTGCGAATACGCTCCGCCAGCTGTTCCAGCGCTTGCGCAATGCGCTGGCTGTTCCGTTCTTCCTGATGCAAGGCGCCGTCCACGTAACACACGGCATCATTGAGCAGATCGAGTGTGGCAGGGGTATTCAACCGCTCGCGGTGCGCCCCCAACGCCGAGATATAACTCAGGAGAGTATGGTTCAGGCAGAGCAGACGGAAGGCGGCTTCCTGCAACGCCTTGTCGGCCTTGGGATCGGCGGACATGTTGGAGATGACCGAAGCCAGTTCGGCATCGCTGTTGTGGGCATCTCGCCGCGCGATGCGGTAAGCGAGCCCGTTATCCTTACCCTGATGATATTGCACCAGAATGGCGTCCAGATAGCGACAGTTGGCATTCAGCGTTTTATCCACCACCGCCGGCAGTTGGCGGAACTTCCAGTCCGGCCAGATAAAGCTGACCGCCGCCCAGGCGATGGCGCAACCCAATAAGGTATCGTAAACGCGCGGGGCTGCTACTTCGAAACCTTCACCCAACAGGTTAAAGCACAGCAACACAAGCAGCGTGATGAACATCGTTGCATGGGCATACTGTACGGTGCGAAAAGCGAAGAACAAGACACCGGTGATGACGATCAACACCAGTTGTCCTTCCACTGAAGGCACGAAATAGAGGATTGGCAGGCCGATCAGGATACCGGCCAGGGTGCCGATGATGCGCAGCGCCAGGCGCCGGCGGGTCGCGTTGTAGTTCGGTTGGCAGACAAACAGGCTGGTCAACAGGATCCAGTAACCGTGCTGCATGCCGGTGAGCTGGATGAAGGCGTAACCCACGCACAGCACTGCCGACATGCGGATGGCATGGCGGAACAGGGCCGACTGCGGCGTCAAATGGCGGCTGATGCGCAGTCGGATGTCGCTCCAGCCGGTTAAGCGATCGTCGGCCAGGCTGTTCTCTTCCGCCTGCCCGCTGGCCAGCGTCTGCTCTGACTCGATATTGGCCAGCTGCGCATCGATCGCATGCAGGTTTTTCAGCAGGTGCGCCAGCGCTTTGGTTTGCTCTGAATTGCCCTGGGTTTCGGCTATGCGCGCCAAGGCCTCCTGAATGCGGCTGAAGGCTGGCTCAAAACGCGGGTTGTGCTGGTATTTTTGCCGCAGCAGGATCGATTGTGCCAACTGGCGGCAGGCGCGCGCCTGCATGCTCAGCAAACGCTGGAAGCGGAATAAAATATCGCTGTGACGGAATTGCCGGCTGAGCGCGTGGTACTGAACGTGGGAAGAGCTGGCGCGTTCGTGGATATCCTGCGCGACAAAATAGTAGTGCAAGGTGCGGCGGGTGCCGCGCTGGCCGCGATCGCCTTTCAGGCGCGTCAGCAGCGAGGCTTTGGTCTGGTTCAGCAACGCGACCAACGCGCTGTTGGCCATCGCGACATCCATCCATGGCAGGTCGGCGGCGCGTTCGGCGTCGGGATCGAACAGATTGGCCTTGGCATCCAGATAGTTGGCCAGTTGATCGTAACAGCGCGCCAGGTTCTCTTGCAGCGGCCGGATAGGGAACAGCAGGTGGCCCGCCAGCGTCAGCAGGTTGTACCACAGCGCGCCGATCACCAGCAGCAGCGGTTGCTGATACCAGGCATCGTACATCGAGGTGCCGAGCATGGTGTAAACCGCGATCAGCAGTGCGCCGAAGGCGATGGTGGCGTAACGCTGCCCCAAGGCGCCCAGCAAGATAAAACCGCAGGTCGACGTGGTTAAGCCAAGGGCGAACAACCAGGGATAAGGGAACAGCAGCTCGATCGACGCGGAGGCAACAAAGAAGCACACCAGCGTGATCAGCAGGTTGCGTAACCTGCCGGCCAGGCGGTCGTCCAAATCGGTCAGTGCCGCTGCCACCACGCCCAGCGTCAGCGGGATAGTCAGCTTGGGAATGCCCAGCCACCAGGGAACGGCGGTGGTGCCGATCAGCGCAATAAGAATGCGCAGGTGATACAGCAGATTGCTGTTGTAGGTATAACGACGTACTGCGGGTGCAAAAGAGCGCACGAAAAACTCCTCAAACGGAGAAAAAATTAACGCTGATGATAGTGGCGGCGAGCATTCTCAATACGCGCTTGCTGAGCCATTTCTACCGAGACGACGCGGCGCCCCACCGGCCACAGCGCGATGGCGGCTATTTTGAAATTGGCGATACCGACCGGAATGCCGATGATTGAAACGCATTGCACGATACCGGCGGCGATGTGTGACAGGCACAGCCACCAGCCGAACAGCACTAGCCAAATAATGTTGAGCAGCGAGCCGCCGGCGGAGAGCAGCGCATTGCTTTTTTCCGGATACAGTTCATCGACGTGTATCGCTTCGTTGCCGAACGGCACCAGCGACAGCTTGGTGATTTCCCAACAGGAGCGGGTAAGCGGCAGTGTGATGACCAGCAGCACGCTGAACACCGTAGCAATAAGCCAGCCTAGCGTGGTGAAGAAACCGCCCAACACAAAATTAAGAATATTCAGTACAGTACGCATAGACGTCATTCTGCTCTAATGATAGCCAAACCGCGATGCGGGCGTATTCACGATAAAAACGCAAAATCTATTCTACCCTTTTTTTAGCGCTAGAGTGCCACTGCTTATCGCAGGTAAACTGGCAGATATCCGTTATTTACTCTCAACATAGTCATGGCGCGACGATATGGAACTTAAAGCGACATCGCTGGGGAAACACCTGGCTCAGCATCCTTATAACCGCGTGCGGTTGCTGCACGCCGGCGTTGAGGTGAGCGGGGAAAAACATGAATACCTGATCCCCTTCAATCAACTGATTCAGGTCAGGTGCAAGCGCGGCATCGTCTGGGGCGAGCTGGAATTTGAATTGCCGGACGAAAAAGTGGTGCGGCTGCACGGTACCGAATGGCAGGAAACGCAACGTTTTTATCACTATCTGCAGCAGGCGTGGCAGCAGTGGAGCGCTGAAATGAGTGAGGTCAGCGCCGGCGTGTTGCAACAGCAGGTGACACAGATTCAGCGCATAGAGCAGCAAGATAAATGGTTCAAAAAGTCTGAGCTGGGCAAGCTGCAACAGCAAATCCGTGAGGCTTTCTCCGCGCTGCCGATGCCGGTAGCGCGCCTGGATGAATTCGATAACTGCCGGGCCGATTACCATCTGTGTCTGCAATGGCTGCAGCAGGGGCAACGCAGCGTTGAACAACGCAACCGGCAGTGGATCGATCGCATGCTGGAGCAACATCACGACTTCTTCCAGACCGTCGAAAGCTCACCGCTCAATGACTCCCAGAGCCGCGCGGTGGTCAATGGCGAGGATTCCGTGCTGGTGTTGGCCGGCGCCGGCAGTGGCAAAACGTCGGTGCTGGTGGCGCGCGCCGGCTGGCTGCTGCGCCGTCAGGAGGCGGAACCGGGGCAAATCTTGCTGTTGGCGTTCGGCCGTCAGGCTGCCGGCGAGATGAACGACCGCATCAAAGAACGTTTGGGCGATGTCGGCATTCAGGCCAAGACTTTCCATGCCTTGGCGCTGCAAATCATTCAACAAGGCAGCCGCAAAGCGCCGGCCATCAGCCGGTTGGAAACCGATGCCAAAGCGCGCAAAGAGCTGCTGATTACCCATTGGCGCCAACAGTGCGCGGAGAAGAAAGCGCAGGCCAAGGGGTGGCGTCAATGGTTGACCGAAGAGCTGGAATGGGAAGTGCCGGAAGGCGACTTCTGGCAGGATAAGCGCCTGGCGGATCGCCTGGCAAGCCGGTTGGAACGCTGGTTGGGGCTGATGCGCATGCACGGCGGCAGCCAGGCGGAAATGATTGAGCAGGCGGATGAAGAAATCCGCGATCTGTTTTCAAAACGCATCCGGCTGATGGCGCCGCTGCTGAAAGCCTGGAAAAGCGCCTTGAAAGAGGAAGGGGCGGTGGACTTCTCCGGCCTGATCCATCAGGCAGTCAACATTCTCGACAAGGGGCGCTTCGTCAGTCCGTGGAAACATATTCTGGTCGACGAGTTTCAGGATATCTCACCGCAGCGTGCACTGTTGCTGGCGGCATTGCGCCGACAGAACAAGCAGACCTGCCTGTTTGCGGTGGGGGATGACTGGCAGGCGATTTATCGCTTCAGCGGCGCAGAATTGACGTTAACCACGGCCTTCGCCACGAACTTCGGCGAAGGCGCGCAGTGCGCGCTGGATACCACCTATCGCTTCAATGAACGTATCGGCGAGGTGGCCAACCGGTTCGTGCAGCAAAACCCGCACCAGCTGAAAAAACCGCTCAACAGCCTGAGCAAGGGCAATAAAAAGTCGGTGGCGATCCTGCCGCACGAACAACTGGAGCCCTTGCTGGATAAACTGAGCGGCTATGCCAAGCCGGATGAGCGCATCTTGGTGCTGGCGCGTTACCACCATCTGAAACCGGAAGCGCTGGCGAAAGCGGCCACCCGTTGGCCTAAACTGAATCTGGAGTTTATGACCATCCATGCCAGCAAGGGGCAGCAGGCGGAATACGTCATCATTGCCGGTTTGCATGAGGGGCGTGACGGCTTCCCCGCCGTGGCGCGCGAGTCGGTGTTGGAAGAGGTGCTACTGCCGCGGCCGGAGGATTTCCCGGATGCCGAAGAACGCCGTCTGCTGTATGTCGCGTTAACTCGAGCTAAACATCAGGTATGGCTGTTGCAGGATCGTGAACGCCCTTCGGTATTCGTTGAAC
>NZ_JVEL01000229.1:0-532 GCF_001076875.1 Serratia sp. 506_PEND | reverse complement strand
ACAAAGCCAAGCAAGTGAACACCGGCTTTCTCTGCTTTGGATTTCAGTAGATTCCCTTCCTCTGAAGCAGCCAACCTTCCTGCCGCATAGAATTCGACTTCACCTGGTATCGCCATCTCTTTCGCTTTGTCGCAAAAAGCGCTAAAACCTTTATCAGCCGTTAGTCGACCAATAAAACCAACGCGAATTATTGGAGAGGCTACACTATCAACAAACATTTCTTTAATGGGGTTGTAAATATAATGGTGTGCAGTTTTTTTCGCGAAGCCATTATCGCTATGTAATGCGGAAATATATTTACTGATGCCGATAAAATTATCTACTTTTTTGCTCTTATACTTTTTAATAAACGAAGTTAACTTTATCTTTGCCGAACAAGCATCAAGATTGTTGCCATCCTTAAACAAGGTACAATTGTGATGGAATAAATAATAATCACGAGTTGTATGTACAAGCTTGATATTTTTCTTTTTTACACTATCCCAAATAGCAACGGAAAACCCACTGATATTATTGGTATGAACCACATCAG
>NZ_JVEL01000228.1:0-1524 GCF_001076875.1 Serratia sp. 506_PEND | reverse complement strand
GGAGGTCGGCTCCGGCGCTTCATCCATCCAGGCGGTCAGCAGGCGATAAGATACCGCCAACACCACCGGGCCGATGAACAGGCCAATCATGCCGAAGGCCAGTAAACCGCCGATAACGCCGGACAGGATCAGCAGCAGCGGCAGGTCTGCGCCCATGCGGATCAGCACCGGGCGCAGCACGTTATCCAGCGTGGCCACCACGCAGCTCCAGACCAGCAGCACGGTGCCCCAGGTGGTGTCGCCGTGCCAGTACAGCCAGATGATGGCCGGCACCAGCACCAACAGCGGCCCCAATTGCGCCACGCAGCAGATAAAGATCAGCATCGTCAGCAGAGTGGCGGCAGGAATGCCGCTTACCGCCAGACCGATGCCGCCCAGCACCGACTGCACCAACGCCGTCACCACCACGCCCAACGCGACGGCGCGGATCGCCTGGCCGCCCAGCAGCACCGCCGCATCGCCGCGTTTGGAACCGAGGCGCACCGCAAAGTGACGGATACCCAGCGCCACCTGCTCGCCGCGCGCATACAACAAGGCGCTGAACAGCAGCATCAGCGCGCAGTGCAGCAGCAGACGACCGATATGCGCCGCCTGCGCCACGAACCAGGTGGCGGTTTGGCCGAAGTACGGCTGCACCTTCGCCAGCAGCGCAGCGCCGCCGGCGTTAACCAATGTGTGGTAGCTGGTATAGAGCCTGTCGCCGATCATCGGCACGGACTGCAGCCAGGCGAGATCGGGAATGTGCAGCTTGCCGGGCGAACTGGCCCAGGCGATCAGCGGCGCGCTGTTATCCACCACGCTGCTGATCAGCAGGGAAATAGGCAGAATGAACAGCAGGATCAGCAGCAGGGTCATGACCAACACCGCCAGCGAGCGGCGGCCCCACAGCAGCTTTTGCAGTTTGAGCAGCAACGGCCAGGTGGCGATCACCACCATGCCCGCCCAGGCGAAGCCGAGAATAAACGGTTGGATCACCCAAAAACAGGCAACGATCATGATGGCGATAAACAGCACGCCGAAAATAATTCGCGGTAAGTCGTAACGCGATTGCGGGAGTGGCATCAGTGGGTTCTCATCCTGGTCAATTAAATCCCTGGCACCGGCGAATCGGGGTGCCTGTCGGTCGGTTTATCACCGCCGGGCGGCCGCCTGTGGCGGCGCTCGCAGGGCGGTAATAATGTGAATGCCTTCACTAAACGAGTATGTTAGTTTTTAGTGTCACTAAAAAATAGGGTGGGTCTGAATTAAAGGCCCGATTCAGCGTACATCAGCGCATAAAAAATAGACGGACAGGGTCAAAAAAGCGAATGATCCCACAGATTTCTCAGGCGCCCGGCCTCGTTCAACGGGTGCTCGACTTTTTGGAAGCACTGAAGCAAAACGGATTCAACGGCGATACCGCCACCAGCTATGCCGACCGGCTGACGATGGCCACCGACAACAGTATCTATCAGCTGCTGCCCGATGCGGTGGTGTTCCCCCGTTCCACTGCCGATGTGGCGCTGATCGCCCGTCTGGCCGGAG
>NZ_JVEL01000024.1:0-3268 GCF_001076875.1 Serratia sp. 506_PEND | reverse complement strand
TCGCCTGCCATCATCATAATTTACAGCCATTATCCAATACCCCATAAACTAAACTACACAGTAGTGGTTGTTGTAGTGATTATCGTGGTTACACAGTAGCATGATGATGGTTTTATCGTCACTTAAAAATACATCTGGTAGTCATCGTGAAGTGATATGCTGGTTTGATGCGGGTTGGTTAAGGGTTTTACTATGTTGCTATCGTCGTTGTTTTTAATGTTTTATCTCTTTCCTGTCTCTGTTTTTCTGCCTTTTTCATGCTTACATGGCTATATGCAGGTTCATCTATCCTCCTGTTCGTCTTCCTGCACGCTATCGTCTTCACCTCCATCAGTGATGTCTGTTTTAACTCAGGACGTATTGACGGCGTCACACAGGGTTCACCCTTCGTATTTATAATTTGTGGCTCAGTAGCAGGAGTAAGGGCTTCTTTGGAGCAGGGTATTAACAGGTTGAGGTCATGTGATGTCTCGGTTTTTTTATTCTTCTTGCTTAAGAGATAATTCCAGAGTGAATGTACATCGCTTTTATCTCGTGTGGCCACCGCCTGGTGCCACTGGTTCTGGTATTACTGTCAGGTGTAGTGTGTTGGATTGGTATTAATATATTAAAGAAGAGATTATTATCTTAGGTGGTTATTATCTTAAGGATTAACTTCAAAGGTTACTTAAGGAAGGGTAAGAGGTAAGTAATGCTGTTCAGTCGATATACTGTCTGGGAGAAGATGTCACTACCCGGTAACGATTACCGGTGTTGAAAGGTACTGAATCAGTGAACAGTCTTAATCGTGGGAGCACTTATGATGACTGTAACTGAGTCGGGAAGCCTTAAAGGTGTAAGTATTATAGAGTGAGAATAACGACGTGATAACAGCATTGTCGTTTATTCGATGTCTGTGGTAACGGGGTATTGCCAATACGTTAGCAGGCAATCATCAGACCGGGAGATATTGTCACTGGTGCGTAAGCCTTCATTAAGCAGGATATGGCGGTTATCAGATTAGCCCGTGTATGTGCTGGCAGTTAACCCGCACTCAGTATCTGGTGAGCGTTATTAGCGCTATCCGGCAGGCATAACGTTCTTTTACCCTGGCTGACTATGACAGGTAATACGTTCATCAGTAATCACTGGGTGGACTGTGCTAATCATTGTGGTGCGTATCAGGATATTTTTTACGTCAGTTAACTATACAGCAGAGGCTGTAGCCTGTAACGGGAGTAATAGCCCGGGCTGATACTCCTGACTTAATTAATTCGCCAAAGGGAATGCCTGCAGTGAATTATTAAAAATGGCTGGCGGGTATCTTTACGAAGAATAAATAACACACTGAGTTTGCGTTATTGGCTAAAACGACGGAGCCTTATGATTATGTATGTCTCTGAGGCTTCCTGTAAGGCTATATAACTGTATTGAATAACACGGTAGTGGAAATCTGTGGATAGAATGAATACGTCGCTCCTGATGCGTTACAGCGCGTTTAAACTGATGCTGGTTGCTACAGCGTTTCGTATTGTTCGGGTAAAGTCTGAGGAACTGAATCAGCTTAAGGCAAAATCATTCAATGAAAGCAAATGTACAGTACGAATTTCACCATTTCGGTATCCCGCTGCAGGACGGCGACACCACAGGTAAGTTCAGCGCCAGGGCCGGAATGTACACCACGGATAATCCGGGTAAGTTTCGGGTGCAGTGGCATCGTTTCACTGAAGACTCACCGCCCCATCCGTTGCTGAAAACCGTTCCGCATGTGGCCTTTAAGGTCAGCAGTCTGGCTGAGGCGATAGCGGGGGAGGCGGTTATTCTGGGGCCTTATGAACCCATCGACGATTATCGGGTGGCGGTCATCGATGACTGCGGCGTACCCGTCGAATTGATTGAAACCACGCTCAGCGATGAAGAGCTGTGGGCGCGTGCAGCCTCCGGACAGGGGAATCTGTATCGCAAGTAAAATGCCTGTAATAATTCGTTCAGGTTATCACCATGCCAAACTTGCAGTGCTGGCATGGTGTTTGTGACCCATGGTTGGTGATTTTACCTGTTGAGGTAAGCTGGGGTAGTTTTCGTCACTGGAGCATGTCGCGTATCCTGCGCATCCAGCCGAGGACTTCACCCTCAGGATCGCGTTCATGGATACGTGCTGCAGTCATCAAAGGGAACGCCCGTTCTGCCAGACGAGCCTTGGCAGGATTATCTTTCATCACACCGTCAAAGCCCTGAGCCAGCGAATAGGCTTCTGCAAATACTTTGGGCGTTGCCTTACCGCCGACAGGATGGTCAGTGACCGCGATCATCACCCCAAAGGCTTCGTGAATGGCATCGGGATGAAGATAGCTCTCGACCTCGTGTTTCAGTGTCTGTGCTGCCCAGCATCCGTTGGCACGTGCATTAACGGCAGCCACCGCGTCAGCATAAGCAGGCACATCACGATCGTAGATATGAATCTCCCTGCGGTTAAGGGCACGAAGGTAATTTTCATTGACCCAGTGCTTGAGCGTTCCCCCACCCAGAACGATAAACGCCACACGTTCATCGCTCTCCAGGTCAGGAAGGGTGTTGTCTTCTGCATGGAGCGCTTTACTGAGAGCCTTAAAGGCAGCGACATCGGTCGGTCCTTCCACGCAGAACAGCAATCTGACCCGGTTGTCTGGTGTGACGCCCAGCGTATCGGTAACGATGCCGAAAACATCAGCGCCGGCCTGAATGGTCGGCTGCCCGGTAGCGGCATCACGGGATACAAAGCGGATGCTGTCCCCTGGTAGCTCTGCAGCAAAGCCCGGACTGTGCGTGGTGAGAATAACCTGACAGCCGGCTTCGAGGGACAGGGATTTAAATGACTCAATCAGGATCCGCTGGTAATTAGGGTGTTGTGAAGTTTCGGGCTCTTCAATGGCGTAGATGATACTGCGGCGATTACTGGACTTAAGTCGTCGTTCTGCTTCAGCCTTAAAAAAGCTCACCAGCACCAGACGACGGACGCCGCTGCCACGTTTATTCAGCGGGATCCCTCCGTCAGTGTTGAGACCAACGGAGAACAGCCCCTGCCATTTTGCCGGTGTGGGAGGTGTAAATTCAGGGGTAAGTTCGCTTGCCAGACCCGGTTCAATGGTCTTCAGTGCTTCATGTGTGTTTCGGGCAATCTCTTCTGCCTTTTGCTGGACACGCAACTGGATCCTGGCAATGTCATCCTGGACTTCGGCCAGTGCAGCCGTAATGGCGGCTTTCATCGGGCTTTGTACTTCATCGTCGGAATCCCGGCTGCTTCTGTCGC
>NZ_JVEL01000227.1:0-2948 GCF_001076875.1 Serratia sp. 506_PEND | reverse complement strand
TCACCAATGCGCGTCTGCCTAAGCCGCCAACGGCCGCGGTTTACGAAGCGGTCAAAAGCAGCGCGTTGGAATTTCGCCCGCAGTGAATAAACAACGCTGTTTCCGTGCAACGCTATCCCGGTCAAGGCCGGGATTTTTTATTGCCGTCACCCTGCGTTAATTGGTGAAACTCACTAAAGCCCTTGATGAATGGTGACGATAACCCTTAAAACTCCTGATTATAAAAGAGTGGCCATGCGTTTTTTCTGGGTCAACATTGGTGGCAGCGTCGCGGAAGTTTTTAAGGGCGAATTCCTGTGGGCGCCGCAATATGGAATAAATAAGACTGGGAACATGTTTAAACCTGCCGGGTGGGAAACGGTCAAAAAAGTCAAAGAGGGTGACCTGATTTTTTGCCACAAGGGTAGGAAGATCATCGGCGTGGCGACAGCGGTACGCGATGCTTACTCTGCACCGCGGCCTGAGCATCGGGTCGCGGGACCGCCGCATATTGCGGGTACCCAAGTCGATTTGGAACTGACGCGTCTTGAACTACCTATTGATGTTTCCCTTTTTAATCAGGCGTTCACACGCATGCACAACCAGGCTTGCCTTCCGCGCGTTTTTAATAAGAAAGGCGGATGCACCGAAAACTATATGTGCGAGATCCCCGCGCCGGCAGCCGCGTTGATCGCCGGTTTTCTCTCGGAAAACCTCTCTATCAACTTCCATGCGGATACCGTCGAAATCACCAGAGAGGTCGGTGGTGAGCAAGAAAGAGTGATTCAGGCGCGGATTGGGCATGGTCCCTATCGCGATAAAATGTTTAAGCGATGGGGAAACCGGTGCGCCGTCACGGGGATTGCGGAGCCGTCCATTCTCATTGCCTCTCACATCGTTGCCTGGTCGATTGCGACCCCAGAAGAAAAAGTGGATCCGCACAATGGTTTGCCGTTAATCCCCAATCTGGACAAGCTGTTCGATCGTGGCATGATCAGTTTTGCCGATGACGGACGTTTGCTGTATTCACGGACGATGAGCGGTTTGCTATGTGAGCTGAGGATCCCGTTGGACGCCAATATTAGCGGGTTGTCTGAAAAGAACAGAGCATACCTGCAACGGCATCGAGTGAAGTGGGGCTTTGAAACTGTGCCCTGATGCAGGTTTGCCAAATCTGAGCCGGGGCTCTTACCGATACATCATCGCGCTCACGCGCTCGCTCCGATCTTTAAAACCGTTGCTGCGCATCGTGACAACATAGTAGCGATAGTGATGTTTCTGTGCGTATTCGCGCACCAGATCTTCGGCGAACAGGCCGCTGAAGGTGACGGTGGTGACGAACGTCAGCCCTTTCACTTCGTAGGTGCTGATCTCCTGCGGGGCGCCGATATACGGCGGCGGGAACACGGTCTTGTGGAACTGGCAGCCCGCCAGCAGCAAGGTAAACAGCAGGGCGGCGGAGATTTGCGGTATTCTCATCGGGAAAAGCTTTCCTTCCTTGGCGTGTGTTTTAGTAACTCTATAATAGGATTACAAAATTCGGCGGGGATGTAAAAGTTATCCCGCTTCGGTTGCCGTTTCGTTGAAGCGGTGTCGCCGTATCCATCAGCATGAGGATTAAAACATGTTTGTTCGCCAGGCCACTGACAGCGATGTCGCAGCCCTGATCGCCCTCGACAGCGTCGCCGAACACGAACCGCAGCGCGCGGCGCAGATCCGGGCCTGGTGCGGGCAGGGGGAGTGCTATCTTGCCAAGGAACAGGACGTGGTGATGGGCTATGGCGTACTGCACTATCATTTCTTCGGCTGCGGTTTTATCGAGATGCTGATGGTCGGCGAGCGCTATCGCCGCCGGGGCGTCGGGCAGGCGTTGATTACGGCATTGAAGTCCCATTGCCGACACCCGAAACTGTTCACTTCCACCAATCGTTCCAACCTGTCGATGCAGCGGCTGCTGCTGAACGCCGGATTTGTCGCCAGCGGCCAGATTGACAATCTCGATGACGGCGATCCGGAGCAGGTATTTTTTATCCCGCTGCGCTAATACAGCCGGACATCGACCGCCTGCTGTTGCAGCCAGGTGCTGACGTAGCCGTAAGCGGCATAGAAGGCCAGCAGTGCGAAGAGCAGCACCGAAAGCGAGGCCAAAAACCTGACGTCGCCGTGCTTCGTCAACTGATAGGCGCAATAGAGAAAGGCTAACAGGCACAGCAGAGTGAAGGCGATGGCCAGCATGGCGTAAAAAATAAGCATAACGAAATCCGTTCTTCCTTGTGAGCCTGGCAAGGATACCACAGACAAAAAAAGGGGCCCAAACGGGCCCCTGCGTGATTCGCTGCGGGAGGTTTACTCCACCGCGTCGGGATGGTTCTTGCCTTCCTCGATAAACTCTTCGTCGATCTCTTCGATGTTCTCCTCGCTGTCGCGGCCGGACAGGATGTTCCAGCAGGCGATGAACAGCGCGGCGATCAAGGGGCCGATGACGAAGCCGTTGATGCCGTAAATCTCCATGCCGCCCAGGGTGGAGATCAGGATCAGGTAGTCCGGCATTTTGGTGTCTTTGCCCACCAGCAGCGGGCGCAGGATGTTGTCCACCAGGCCGATCACCACCACGAAGAACACTACCAGGAAAATGGCTTTCCACAGCATGCCGGTGGCGAAGAAGTAGATCACCGCCGGCACCCAGATGATGGCGGAGCCCACGGCCGGGATGATCGACAGGAACGCCATCAGCGCGCCCCACAGCAGGCTGCCGTCGATGCCGGTAAAGTAAAACGCCAGCCCGCCGAGCGCGCCTTGCACCACGGCGACCACCACCGTGCCCTTGACGGTGGCGCGGGAAACGGCGGCGAACTTGACGAACAGATGGTGTTTCACGTGCTGGGAGAGCGGCAGCGCTTCGAGCGCCAGGTTCACCAGATAAGGGCCGTCTTTCAGCAGGAAGAACAGCAGATAGAGCATTACGCCGA
>NZ_JVEL01000226.1:0-3888 GCF_001076875.1 Serratia sp. 506_PEND | reverse complement strand
GTAGATTTAAAATTAAACAGCTTGTTTTGAATGATATAAGATTAAAATGCCACGCTATATCTGAGGATTTAAATCCCGTATTGGTTGAAACTGGACGCGCTATAATAAGAAAAATGAGTTGTAATGAAAGGGTTGAGATTTTAAGAAAAGCATTTAATGGATTTTATGATGAGTATGGGCATATATCTGGCTCATATATCAGAAACATTTATTATATTCTCTCTCATTCAAATGAATCTAATAATGGAAGTAAGTATGCAAAGATTTTTAGGGCTCAACTATCTCGTCATGAACTCGCTTTAATTTACTTTAATATATCAAGTTCTTATTGTGATCCTGATTTTATTAATTTGATTGAAAAATTTGATATATTAAATGGACTGTACATAAGTGACTTATGTTACAACCCATCGGCTGAAATGTATAAAGATGATTTGGGGTGTATATTTTCAAGTGCAAAAAAGTAATGCAGAATTCATAGTTTAAAGATGTGAAGAACATGAACACCCGCCCTAAAACTGAAACAATTGTTATTATAATCAATGAGTTGCACTAGGTAATTACAGGGAGTTTTTGATAGTTATAAACATAATAATTTCCAGTTTATCATAATGTTATTCGATTTTTTACCATGTAATGCTCCGCAACATGGGTTGGGTTGAAGCGGCTGGCATGATCATTAAAGGTATGGAAGGCGCGATCAACGAGGAAACCGTAACCTACGATTTATAACGTCTGATGGATGGTGCTAACCTGCTGAAATATCCAGAATTTAGCGACGTGATCATCGAAAAAATGTAATCCACATTCTGGGTTGTGTGAGAACAGGAGCGAGAGTTTCCCGTTTTTTATTATTAGACTTCGAACTGCTATCAAAATCCCGTGGTCGTTTTGGGGTATAGGGAGTGGCATGCCAGGTTTTCATAATTTCTCCCATAGCTTGCTGGTAAACGCTCGTCAATGGTTAGGTCCGTCCCGTGCCAGACGCGGACAAAACTTGCTCAATGTAGTATTAATGAGTTAATATATGAACAATTTGCGAATAGGAAGTACGGACTTTGGTAGATTATTTTCTCAATTTGAGTAAAACCTATTAAGAACCAGTAATGGACCGCAAAATCTGTCACTCAAATCAATAGCGCAATTCCGGGCCAGTTTCTGCTGCAACTGTGGCCAGCATTAGAAAATCGAGGAAGATATGAGTTTCCCCAAATATAATCAGACTAATTCTCAAGAAAGATTGGGTGTAAATGCTGTTGCTGAAGCCATAGCAAAAATTGGGCAGATTTGGCGTGAAACTCCAATGGCTGACGTTGGAGTTGATGGCCAGATTGAGTATGTTAGTCCCGAGGGCTTTGCTACAGGAAGGATGATAGCTGTTCAGATAAAGTCTGGACCATCTTTTTTTAAGGAAAGCTACGGAGATTGGGTTTTCTATCCAGAAGAGAAACACCGTTTTTACTGGGAAAGATTTCCGTTACCTGTGCTAATAATTATTCACAACCCTGATACAAATTTAAGTTATTGGCAAGATGTTCGCCGCGCATTAAGAGCCGCCAAACCAACTGATGCAAAGGGTATTACTATACCCAAATCAAATATCTTGCAATCTTCCAGTGCTAAAACCCTCTTTGAAGGGTTTGCGGTCGGAGAACAAGACATTATGTCGGTCGAAGATGTTCTTGACTATTTGATTAAAACTGAAAGTAACAATGCTTCATTTCCTGTCTCATATTTCAATCTTTTCTGCACAGGCCTAACTAATGTCTGCCGATCTTTATATTTTGGTATGGATGTCCCACTAACCGTGGCAGAGATTGAGTTGTGTAATCAAAATTCTCCTTTTGGTGTCGGGGTGGGGGCCTCAGAGGATAATTTTCTGTTTGAGTATATAAAATTCATTGTGCACCAGCATATAGCTGATGTTGATTTCTCTGACTGTATGATTGACAGGTATGAACATGATAGACAACCATCTTTTATGGCACCACTGACCTCAAGAGGTAAAGAATTAGTACGACTCATACATGAATTAGAATGTAGATTAAAGTCGGATGGAAAAATAAAAGATACCGGGACTTTACGCGCTGCACAAACGAGTTTTGTGCGGTTGCAATTTACCATAAATGAGATACAGCGAGTCGAACTTACTAATCTAATTCAACAGGAATATCTAAAAACCACCTAACAAGCGTGTGTTATCGGACTGGCTTTCTGCTGCGCTCCAACCCAGCCGCAAATGCAAGTGCTAGGTCCGCTCTTCGCTCAAAGCAGACCTTATGACCTTGATTTCTGGAAGACCCGAGCCAAGAGCAAACATTGATATCATCAATCGATCTCAATCTTAGGGGGAACATCTCCCCCTTATTACGTAACCAGTTTACTGAAGATGTTCTTTCAGCCAAGTACACGCGCCTTCAATGTCATACGCTTTTTCCCCAAATCCTTTCGCAAGTAGAGATCCTGGTAAATATTCATCATATTTATCTAAGTACTTTTCTGGAACATTTACAGCAAGATCAAATGCTGAAGGCAAGCCCGACAGCAGCATACTTTTAAGTGCCTGTTTAACAGAAGCGACACTTGAGCCGTCAATTTCTATAACTCCAGCCAATGAATTAGCTTTAAAGCCACAAAGTATGAGCAAGGCTGTAATCGTATTGACAACCTTATCTCCCATCCAGGGGAGAATGTAGCAGTGTTGGCCGCTCGTAATAAAATACTCATTTTGCAGGTTATAACGCTGAAAGTTACTACAGCCTTCCGCAAATAGGTTTCTGGCGGCAGAATCGGCATAATCTACTCTCTTGCTACCTATCGCTATGCGGTAATCACTTTCCCTATAGATAGCGAGCATTTCCTGACGAACGGCATCATGAATAGACATTCCTCCCCCACTAAATTGTGGTGGCTGACCGCCTTTGGTCGCCTCAACATAGATAACTTTTTTCTCTGTCTCGATCTCTGTCACTTTCCAGCGCCGCCCACCGAAGATGATGTGTTGGTCTGGTAGCAGTGGGGAGTCCACAGGTATTGTTCCAAGGGTTCTGTTTCCGGTGACAATACGGAACTCTTCTGGTGTATTGAACACGGCATAAAAAGTGTAATGGTTAGTCAGTTTCTCCCCCTCTGCCCCAATAACCATTTCGCCGCTAGCAAGTTGAGTGAGCAGGCCACACGTTCCCATATGTTTAAGCAGGCTTTTGAAATCGTTTAAATCTACATTTCTAAACGGCCCTGCTTGGCATAGCTGTGACCAGAGCTGATCGGCACGAACTCCGCCCCATTGTGCCGTAATAGCAAGAATCTGGTGTAGCAGCGTAGAGTAATGCATCTGTTGAGCATCAGCTGGTTCAAACCATTGTTTAGAGATCATCAATCTGATCATTGCCATCGACTGGACCAACTGCAACCGTAGGTGGTCAACGATACTGCTTGTCACAGTAAGCTCATTTTCTGTAATTAGCATTCTTAGAACTGATGGGGAGTCGCGTCGCCCAGAACGTCCCATACGCTGACGCAGACTGGAAACAGAATGCGGAGGCGTAACTTGTATAACCGACTTAACCTTACCGATATCAATGCCCAACTCGAGCGTCATTGTACAAACAGCTGTTGTGGGCAAATTCCCTTTCTGAAGACGAGCTTCAAGCGCCTCACGTAATTCCTTGGTAAGGGAACCATGGTGGGGAAAGAATTCATTCGGAACAATATGTTCCTCACACATGTCGCTCAACGTTGCCGCAATGCTTTCAGTGCGCTTTCGACTGTTTGCAAAGACCAAATGAGAATCGCCACGACAAAGTCTAAAAATGTCAGCGCAAACGTCATGTTCAGCTGAACTCTGAAGTTCCTCCTCTTTTTGGATCACTCGTTCCAGGTACCCTT
>NZ_JVEL01000225.1:0-12432 GCF_001076875.1 Serratia sp. 506_PEND | reverse complement strand
AGCGGGCAGGGCGCCCGCTGCGGCAAGGTTCAGGCCTGCGCCTTGAAGCTGTGCAGGCGCTGAACGGTTTTTTCCAGCCCGTCCTTCATCAGCATCTCGGTGCAGCGCAGCGATTCGTCGATCGCTTCATCGATCATCTTCTGCTCGCCGGCCGGCGGCTTGCCGAGCACGAAGCCTACCACCTTGTTCTTGTCGCCCGGATGGCCGATGCCGATGCGCAGGCGGTAGAAGTTCGGGTTGTTGCCGAACTTGTTCTGGATGTCTTTCAGGCCGTTGTGGCCGCCGTTGCCGCCGCCGAGCTTGATTTTGGCCACGCCGGGCGGCAGATCCAGCTCGTCGTGCGCCACCAGGATCTCGTTGGGTTCGATGCGGTAGAAATTGGCCATCGCCAACACCGCTTTGCCGCTCAGGTTCATGAAGGTGGTCGGCACCAGCAGGCGCACGTCGTTGCCCGCCAGGTTCAAACGGGCGGTGTAGCCGAAGAACTTGCTCTCTTCTTTTAACTGCTGATTGTGGCGCTGGGCCAGCAGATCGACGTACCAGGCGCCGGCGTTGTGGCGTGTCTGGGCGTATTCCGCGCCCGGGTTGGCGAGGCCGACTATCAATTTAATACTGCTCACTGGGAGATTCGCTATGATCAGGGTAATGGAAAGGGCCTTAGTCTACCTGTCGGGGCGGTGAATGACAAAACCCGATCTCTGCCGTCACCTTAGGTAAGAAAGGCGAGTGATTCATTAGCTGAATAATTCAATTTGTCCGCTAATTTTCATCGCCGTGTTAAGAAGTGTCAATAATTCTTTACCATTTGTGATCGCCTCCGCAATCCCCTTGCCGCAACAGGGACTATACTTAACTTATCAAAGTGGGTTAACAAGTTGCAGCGTTATCCCGGTTGGCACATGGCAATCATGGAGGTGGCATATGAAACGTAGAAGCGCGGACAGAGTGGGCAACTTTTTTATGGGGCTGGGGCTGGTCGTGATGATCGGCGGTGTCGGATACTCCATTATTGCTGAAGTATCCCAGTTCAATCTGCCGCAGTTTTTCGCCCACGGCGCCATCATGAGCATCTTCGTCGGCGCGCTGTTGTGGCTGGTGGGCGCGCGTATCGGCGGCCGCGAGCAGGTGGCGGATCGCTACTGGTGGGTAAAACACTTTGATAAACGGTGCCGCAACGATCAACATCGTTCGTCGCATTGATTAAAAAAGCAGAAGGGAAGCAAGAGCAGGGCAAGGGAACATCTGCCGTGCATTAAGGTTTGAGGTCATGTCGGACTACGAGTAGAAAACCCGTTGTTGCTCACGCACCAACGGGTTTTTCTTTTTCTGCTGTCGAGCGCGCTATCTTTCCGGCGCAGTGGGCGCCGCACCGGAAAGATGACGGATCAATGCTCGAACATCGCAGAGATCGACTCTTCGTTGCTGATGCGGCGGATGGCTTCAGCCAGCATGCCGGACAGGGTCAGAGTGCGAACGTTTTTCAGTGCCTTGATTTCCGGCGACAGCGGAATGGTGTCGCAGACGATCACTTCATCAATCACCGAGTTCTTGATGTTGTCCACGGCGTTGCCGGAGAAGATCGGGTGCGTCGCGTAGGCGAATACGCGCTTGGCACCGCGTTCTTTCAACGCTTCAGCCGCTTTACACAAGGTGCCGCCGGTGTCGATCATGTCGTCGACCAGCACGCAGTCGCGGCCTGCCACGTCACCGATGATGTGCATCACCTGAGAAACGTTCGCGCGCGGGCGGCGTTTGTCGATGATGGCCATATCGGTGTCGTTCAGCAGTTTGGCGATGGCGCGGGCGCGCACGACGCCGCCGATGTCCGGGGAAACCACGATCGGGTTTTCCAGGTTCTGCTGCAGCATGTCTTCCAGCAGGATCGGGCTGCCGAACACGTTGTCTACCGGTACGTCGAAGAAGCCTTGAATCTGCTCAGCATGCAGATCCACCGTCAGAACGCGGTCAACCCCTACGCTGGAGAGGAAATCGGCGACAACCTTGGCGGTGATTGGCACACGCGCGGAACGCACGCGGCGATCCTGGCGGGCATAGCCGAAGTAAGGGATAACGGCGGTAATACGACCTGCGGAGGCGCGACGCAGGGCGTCGACCATCACAACCAGTTCCATCAGGTTGTCGTTGGTCGGGGCACAGGTGGACTGGATGATGAAAATATCACCGCCGCGTACATTTTCGTTGATTTGCACGCTCACTTCGCCGTCGCTAAAACGACCTACAGCGGCGTCACCAAGGCTGGTGTACAAACGGTTGGCAATACGTTGTGCTAGTTCCGGGGTGGCGTTACCAGCAAAAAGCTTCATATCAGGCACGAGAAGAACCTCAGGCTTGCGTCCAGAGAAGATATTGTCATGCGACATCGCCAAGGGGCAGTCGGCGACGCCGGCGCAATATACATACGGGTATGTAAAACTAAAATTGAGACCGCAGGCAGCGCAGGGATAACAGGGCCAGGTGTGCATGACCCTGCGCAGCGAAACGTTGAGCTACGACTCAAACCGCCCGGAACGAATGCGATGTAGTGGGGAGACGTTAACGCCGCGCGCTACAAAACCACACAACCACTCCGGGGCTTGATTTAACACCTGACGGGCGGCGATTTCTGTGTCGAATTCAGCAAACACACAAGCACCTGTGCCAGTCAGGCGTGACGGGGCGTATTCTAACAGCCATGAAAGAAGCTGTTCAACCTCGCGAAAACGTTTTCTTGCGATCGGTTCGCAATCATTTGCGTACGGCGCCTGCAACAGCTCACTTAAGGAACGAACCGGGGTGTTTCTTTTTAATTCGGGGTCGCCGAAGATAACCGGCGTCGGGATGCCGACGCCGGGATGCGCCACCAGATACCATTTTTCCTGCGGCTCGGCCGGCTGCAGACGCTCGCCGATGCCTTCGGCGAAGGCGGCGTGGCCGCGCACGAACACCGGCACGTCGGCGCCGAGGCTAAGCCCCAATGCAGCCAGTTGGTCGTCGCCAAGACCGCAGCGCCACAGTTCGTTCAGCGCCACCAGCACGGTGGCGGCGTTGGAGGAGCCGCCGCCCAAACCGCCGCCCATCGGCAGGCGCTTGTCGATGCTGATGTCGGCGCCGCGCGGCGCGGTCTGCAGACCCTGTTCATCACAATAGCGCTGCAGCAGGCGGGCGGCGCGCACGATCAGGTTCTGCTCGTCCGGCACGCCCTCGACCGGCGTCAGCAGGTTAATGCGATCGTCCTGGCGCGGGTCAATGGTCAGGGTGTCGCCGTAGTCCAAAAACTGGAACAGCGTTTGCAGCAGGTGATAGCCGTCTTCACGACGGCCGGTGATGTACAGAAACAGGTTGAGTTTCGCGGGGGAGGGCCACTGGCGGATCATTTGAGCGTCCAGTTATCCATTTTCAGCTTGATGCGCTGGTCGCCCTGCTGCAGCTCCAGACGGTTCGGCAGCGTCGGCTGCACCTCGGTGCTGTAGCTCTGGTAATCCACTTTCCAGGTCTGGCCGCCTTGCTGGTAGGTCAGTTTGCTCAGTCGATATTGGTCATCCAGCGCAAAATCGCTGGCTTCGCCCGGCAGGCCGACCATCCACTGGCGCAGGTTGTTCAGCGGGATCGCCATGCCGGTCAGCTTGCGGATCATCTCTTCCGGGTTGTCGCTGACGTAGCGTTTGCCCTGGTTGTCGGTCAGCTGCACCACGTTTTTCTGTACGTTGAGATCCATTTCCGTGCTGCCCAGCGGGTTAGTCAGCAGCAGGCGGTAGCGCTCCGGCGAAAACTGTTGCCAGAAGAAGCGGGCATAGACTTTTTTCTGATCAGACAAGTAGGCGAAAGAGCCGCGGGTCTGATAGGTGCTAAGCTGCTGCACCGCCTGCTCATGGGCGCGCCACTGCGGTGAGGTCGGGCTGGTGGCCGGGCCGGTCGGCTTGGTGGTGGTACAGGCGGCCAGCACCAGGCTGGCCAGCGGGATCAGACGGAGCAAACTAACTTTGCGTATTGGCATAACTTTTTCTTGTCCTTTTGTCCTTGCGGGCATGCGCGACGAAACCCGGATTCAGCGCTCACGCTAACGGGGCGCCGGCGGCGCGTCAATTTTTTGCTGCATCGCGTTGAATCTTGCCGCGTTTACCGGCGTAGTGCCAACGCGGCGCGCGCGTCGGGGTTGCCATTAAGCGTAACACAATCGCCTGAAGGCGGGGGAGGCGCTCCCGATAAGCGGTGCAGAGTTGCGCAAACGCCGCCGTTATGTGCGCCGAATAGCGTGCGCGTCATCGCAAACTGCGCTAAAATTTAAACAATCAACCTACCCTTTGACTATTTATCCCGCTGTATTTATTACTTATTCATTAATTGATGTCGTCTATGACAGCGATTGAACGGAAGATGCGGTTGTTACTTTTATTGATCCCGCGCATCAAGTAGAATGCCGTTCAACGAGAACCCGTACCAACAGAAGTATTACTCGAAGCAATGACCCTGCTGGCGTTAGGTATAAATCACAAAACCGCTCCGGTTTCTCTGCGTGAAAGGGTGACCTTCTCGCCAGAGTCCATCGATGAGGCGCTGACCAGCTTGCTCCAACAACCGTTGGTGCAGGGCGGCGTCGTGTTGTCCACCTGCAACCGCACCGAGCTGTACCTCAGCGTGGAGCAGCAGGAGCACATGCACGAACAGCTGGTCGCCTGGCTGTGCGCCTACCACAACCTGCGTCCGGAAGAGGTGAAGAAAAGCCTCTACTGGCATCAAGGCAACGACGCGGTCAGCCATCTGATGCGGGTGGCCAGCGGGTTGGACTCGCTGGTGCTGGGCGAACCGCAAATCCTCGGCCAGGTGAAAAAGGCCTTCGCCGAATCCCAACGCGGCCAGTCGCTGTCCGGCGAGCTGGAGCGGCTGTTCCAGAAATCCTTCTCCGTTGCCAAGCGCGTGCGCACCGAAACCGACATCGGCGCCAGCGCGGTCTCCGTGGCTTTCGCCGCCTGTACGCTGGCGCGGCAGATCTTCGAATCGCTGGCCGATCTCAACGTCTTGCTGGTGGGCGCCGGTGAAACCATCGAGCTGGTGGCGCGCCACCTGCGCGAGCACAAAGTGCGGCACATGATCATCGCTAACCGCACCCGCGAGCGCGCGCAATTGCTGGCGGACGAAGTCGGCGCGGAAGTGATCACCCTGCCGGAGATCGACGAACGCCTGGCGGACGCCGACATCATCATCAGTTCCACCGCCAGCCCGCTGCCGATCATCGGAAAAGGGATGGTGGAGCGCGCGCTGAAGGCGCGCCGCAACCAGCCGATGCTGCTGGTGGATATCGCCGTACCGCGCGATATCGAACCGGAGGTCGGCAAACTGGCCAACGCCTATCTGTACAGCGTGGACGATCTGCACGCCATCATTCAAAGCAACCTGGCGCAGCGCAAAGCGGCGGCGGTGCAGGCGGAGTCGATCGTGCAGCAGGAAAGCACCAACTTCATGGCCTGGCTGCGCTCGCAGGGCGCGGTGGAAACCATCCGCGACTACCGTTCGCAGGCTGACCAAATCCGCGCAGAGATGGAGGCCAAAGCGCTGGCCGCCATCGCGCAGGGCGCCAGCGTGGAGCAGGTTATTCACGAGCTGGCCCATAAACTGACCAACCGTCTTATTCATGCCCCTACCAAATCCCTCCAGCAGGCCGCCGGCGACGGCGACGTGGAGCGGTTGCAGTTATTACGCGACAGCCTCGGGCTGGATCAGCATTAGTTTTCTCTATTAACAGGGTTTATTACCACGCATGAAGCCTTCTATTGTTGCCAAACTGGAAGCGTTACAAGAGCGCCATGAAGAAGTGCAGGCGCTGCTCGGCGATGCCGGCGTCATCGCCGAGCAAGACCGGTTCCGCGCGCTGTCGCGAGAATATGCGCAGCTGACCGATGTCAGCCGCTGCTTCCTGGAATGGCGTCAGGTGCAGGAGGATCTGGAGACGGCGGAAATGATGCTGGACGATCCGGAAATGCGCGAGATGGCGCAGGAAGAGCTGAAACAGGCGCGGGCGACCAGCGAAGCGCTGGAACAGCAGCTGCAGGTGTTGCTGCTGCCGAAAGATCCGGACGATGAGCGCAGCTGCTTCCTCGAAGTGCGCGCCGGCACCGGCGGCGATGAGGCGGCGATCTTCGCCGGCGATCTGTTCCGCATGTACAGCCGCTATGCGGAAAGCCGCCGCTGGCGCGTCGAGGTGATGAGCGCCAACGAAGGCGAACACGGCGGCTTCAAAGAAGTGATCGCCAAAGTTTCCGGCGACGGCGTGTACGGCCAGCTGAAGTTTGAATCCGGCGGCCACCGCGTGCAGCGCGTGCCGGAAACCGAATCCCAGGGGCGCATCCACACCTCCGCCTGTACCGTGGCGGTGATGCCGGAAGTGCCGGAAGCCGAGCTGCCGGACATTAACCCGGGCGATCTGAAAATCGACACCTTCCGCTCCTCCGGCGCCGGTGGTCAGCACGTTAACACCACCGACTCGGCGATCCGCATCACCCACCTGCCGACCGGCATCGTGGTGGAGTGCCAGGACGAACGTTCGCAGCACAAAAACAAAGCCAAGGCGATGTCGGTGCTGGGCGCGCGCATTCGCGCCGCCGAGATGGCCAAGCGCCAGCAGGCCGAAGCGTCCACGCGCCGCAACCTGCTGGGCAGCGGCGATCGTTCCGACCGCAACCGCACCTACAACTTCCCGCAGGGGCGGGTGACCGACCACCGCATCAACCTGACGCTCTACCGTCTGGACGAAGTGATGGAAGGCAAACTGGACATGTTGATCCAGCCGATCGTGCAGGAGTATCAGGCCGATCAGCTGGCTGCGCTGTCCGCCGAGCAAGAGTGATGGACTATCAACACTGGCTGAAAGCCGCCGCCGCGCGTTTGACCCACAGCGACAGCGCCCGGCGCGACGCGGAAATCCTGTTGGGTTTCGTGACCGGCAAGGCCAGAACCTTCCTGATGGCGTTCGGGGAAACCCTGCTGACGCCGCCGCAGCAACAGCAGCTGGAGACGCTGCTGGCGCGCCGCGAACGCGGTGAGCCGGTGGCCTATCTGGTGGGCGAGCGCGAGTTTTGGTCGCTGCCTCTGTCGGTCTCGCCGGCGACGCTGATCCCACGCCCGGATACCGAATGCCTGGTGGAACTGGCGCTGGCGCGCCTGCCGCCGCAATCCTGCCACTTCCTCGATCTCGGCACCGGCACCGGCGCCATCGCGCTGGCGCTGGCCAGCGAGCGCCCGGATTGTTCGGCAATCGGCGTCGATGTGCAGCCGGAGGCGGTTGCGCTGGCGCAGCACAATGCGCACAAGCTGAGGATCGACAACGTCCGATTTCTACAGGGCAGCTGGTTTGCGCCCGTGGAGGGGCAACGCTTTGCGCTGATTGCCAGCAATCCGCCCTATATCGACGCCGCCGATCCGCATTTGTCACAGGGCGACGTGCGCTTCGAGCCGGGCAGCGCGCTGGTCGCCGCCGAGCACGGGCTGGCGGATCTGGCCGCCATCGTGCGCCAGGCGCCGCACTATTTGCAGCCGCAGGGCTGGCTGCTGTTGGAACATGGTTGGCAGCAGGGCGAGAGCGTGCGCGCGCTGCTGCAGGCCGCCGGATTTTCCGCTGTTGCCACCCACCGTGATTACGGCGACAACGACCGCGTGACGCTCGGCCAATGGCCGGGATAAGCGCCCCTCATAATAACGACGCCCGGGCCATTTAAGGGAGCATCATGACTGCATACACCGCGTTGAAACATTTCCATTTGCTGACGGTCGCCATCAGTATTACCTTGTTTGTTCTGCGTTTCTACTGGCAGTGGCGCCGCTCGCCGATCATGGGGCGCCGCTGGGTCAAGGTCGCGCCGCACCTGAATGACACGCTGCTGTTCGTCAGCGGCATCGCGCTGGTGGTGACGTTCGGGTTTTATCCGCTGCTGGGTATGGACTCATGGCTGACCGAGAAGCTGTTTGGCGTTATTATCTATATCCTGCTTGGCTATGTCGCATTGGGCAAGAAGACCAAAAGTCAGCGGCTGCGAACCGTGGCGTTCGTGCTGGCGTTGGGCTGTCTGTATCTGATAATTAAACTTGCCACGACGAAAATACCGTTTCTGATGGGATACCTATGAGTAGCATTGCTGATTTTGAATTTAACACCTCGCCGCTGAGCGAAGGGGTGATCCTGGTGTCGCAGTCGGTGCGGCGCGACTTCCCGGCTGCCGACGTGGAGCGAAAGCTGCAACAGCTGGTGGATGAAGCGCGTGCGGCAGTGCCGGTCGATATCACTCAGGAGCAGCAACTGGATGCGCTCATTGAACTGTTCTACAAGACCTGGGGATTCGGCGGCGCCAGCGGCGTGTACCGCCTGTCGGACGCCATCTGGCTGGACAAGGTGCTGGAAGGGCGGCAGGGCACGCCGGTCTCGCTGGGCACCATTTTCCTGCACATCGCCAACGCGCTGGATCTGCCGCTGCTGCCGGTGATTTTCCCCACCCAGCTGATCCTGCGCGCCGATTGGCTGGACGAAGAGCTGTGGCTGATCAACCCGCTGAACGGCGAAACCCTGAGTGAGCACCAGCTGGAAGTGTGGATCAAGGGCAACCTGGGGCTGGGTGCCGAGCTGGAAGACGACGACCTCGATGAGTCGGAGAACATCATGGTGGTGCGCAAGATGCTGGACACGTTGAAGGCCGCCCTGATGGAAGAAAAGCAGCTGGAAATGGCGCTGCGCACCAGCGAAACGGTGCTGTGTTTCGATCCGGAAGATCCGTACGAGATCCGCGACCGCGGGTTGATTTATGCCCAGCTGGAGTGCAACCACATCGCGATTTCCGATCTCAACTATTTTGTCGAGCAGTGTCCTGAAGACCCGGTCAGCGAAGTGATCAAAGTACAGATCCACTCGATTGAGCCGAAACAGGTGACGCTGCATTAATTCAATGACTCCGTGCAGTTTGCAAGGCGATGGTTACAACCTTAACAAAGGCGAAAGCATGAAACAGAAAGTGGTTAGCATTGGCGACATCGACGTAGCAAACGACCTGCCGTTTGTGCTGTTTGGCGGTATGAACGTGCTGGAATCGCGCGATCTGGCGATGAGCATCTGCGAGCACTACGTCACCGTGACGCAAAAACTGGGCATTCCTTACGTATTCAAAGCTTCCTTCGACAAAGCCAACCGTTCTTCCATCCACTCGTACCGCGGTCCGGGCCTGGAAGAAGGGATGAAGATCTTCGAAGAGCTGAAAAAAACCTTCGGCGTGAAAATTATCACCGACGTGCATGAAGCGGCGCAGGCGCAGCCGGTTTCCGAAGTGGTTGACGTGATCCAACTGCCGGCCTTCCTGGCGCGTCAGACCGATCTGGTGGAAGCGATGGCGAAAACCGGCGCGGTGATCAACGTCAAGAAGCCGCAGTTCGTCAGCCCGGGGCAGATGGGCAACATCGTCGACAAGTTCAAAGAGGGCGGCAACGACCAGGTGATCCTGTGCGATCGCGGCAGCAACTTTGGCTATGACAACCTGGTGGTCGACATGCTGGGCATCAACGTGATGAAGAACGTCACTGGCGGCCATCCGGTGATCTTCGACGTGACCCACGCGCTGCAGACCCGCGATCCGTTCGGCGCCGCGTCCGGCGGCCGTCGCGCTCAGGTGGCCGAGTTGGCGCGCGCCGGTATGGCGGTTGGCCTGGCCGGCCTGTTCCTCGAAGCGCACCCGGATCCGAACAACGCCAAGTGCGACGGTCCTTCCGCGCTGCCGTTGGACAAACTGGAACCGTTCTTGGCACAGATGAAAGCCATCGATGACCTGGTGAAGAGCTTCCCGGAGCTGGATACCAGCAACTAAGCGCTCGTCGCCATAAAAAAAGCCCGACTTGTCGGGCTTTTTTACGTTTAGGCGCCGGTGGCCGCCAGCGCTTCCGGCAGGGTCGGATAGAACTGCAAGCGGCCCTCGATCGGCTGCACCCGCGCGCGCGCCAGGGTTTTCAGCGGCTGGAATGGCACGTCGGTGATCACCAGTTTCTTGTCCGCCGGCAGCACGTCGATAAAGCGGCGCAGGGCGCTCAGGCCGCCGGCGTCGAGCACCGGCACCGCATCCCATTGCAGCACGATCGTGCGATAACTTTCGCTGCGCGCCAGCAGTTCGGTAAAGATGCGCTCGGCGGCGGCGAAGAACAGCGGGCCATTCACTCGCAGCACCAGACGGCCGTCATCGGCGCTCAGTTCGCTTAGCCGCGTCATGCGGGCGATGCGGCGCATAAACAGCAGCGACGCCAACACGATGCCCACGGTAATGGCGATCACCATGTCGAACAGCACCGTCAGCGACATGCACAGCAGCAGTACCAGAATGTCGTCCTTCGGCGCCCGGCGCAGCAGGTAAATCACTTTGTGAGCCTCGCTCATGTTCCAGGCGACCATCAGCAGCAGCGCCGCCATCGCCGCCAGCGGCAGATAAGAGAGCCATGGCGCCAGAACCAGCAGCGCCAACAGCACCAGCAGCGCGTGGATGATGGCGGACACCGGCGAGGTGGCGCCGGCGCGCACGTTGGCCGCTGAACGGGCAATTGCGGCGGTCGCGGTGATGCCGCCGAAGAACGGCGCGATGATGTTGCCCGCGCCCTGGCCGATCAGTTCGCTGTTCGAGTTATGCTTCTTGCCGGTCATGCCGTCGAGCACCACCGCGCACAGCAGCGATTCGATCGCCCCGAGCATCGCCATCGAAAACGCCGCCGGCAACAGGGCGGAAACGGTTTGCCAACTCAGAGTGAACGGCTGCCCGCCGCCGCCCGGCAGATCCCAGGGCAGCAGCAGCTGCGGCAAGATAGGCGGGATGCCCTGGCCGCTGCTGCCATCGGCCAGCAGGTAGCTGAAGCGGGAGCCGATGGTCGCCACCGGGTGGTCAAACAGCGTCAGTAGCCCCATCAGCGCGGTGCCCGCCAGCAGCGCCGGCAGGTGGCCTGGCACCCGCAGGCCGAGCTTGGGCCAGAAGATCAGGATCAGCAGCGTCACGGCGCCGATCAGGGTATCGCCGAAATCCAGCGTCGGCAGCGCCTGCAGCAGGGCGTACAGCTTGCCGACGTAATTTTCCGGCGTGTGCGCCAGCTGCAGGCCGAAAAAATCCTTGATCTGCATGGTGGCGATGGTGATGGCGATGCCGGAGGTAAAGCCGAGCGTCACCGGCAGCGGAATGTACTCGATCAGCCGGCCAAAGCGCGCCAGCCCCATCAGCAGCAGAAATACCCCGGAGATCAGCGTGGCGACCAGCAGGCCGGCCAGGCCGAACTGCTGAGAAACCGGATAGAGGATCACTACGAAGGCGGCGGTGGGGCCGGAGACGCTGTAGCGCGAACCGCCGCTGACGGCGATGACGATGCCGGCGATGGCGGCGGTATACAGGCCGTACTGCGGCGGCACGCCGCTGGCGATCGCCAGCGCCATCGCCAGCGGGATGGCGATAATACCGACCGTCACCCCGGCGATAGCGTCTTTCAGCAACCGCGCCAGGTTATAAGGTTCCCGCCAGCAGGCGTCTATCAGCGCGCTGAAGGGGCGAATTTTGTTTATTTCATGGGTTTTCATCTACGGTGCGTACCAAATCTTCAAAAGTGAAAGGAATGGCGGGCCCGATGAGGTCCGTCTTGTCACGTGACAGATACCATACGCCTTTTGTCCAGCGGATTACCAGACCTGTGTCAATTTGGCGCAGGAAATCAGAGAGTCGCCCTTTTGTTCGGCGCTAAATGCCGTTAATAGAGAAGTCAGCCGCAGATTCTGCGGCTGAAAAGGAAAGTGACAGTCAAGGTTTTAACGGTTATTGCAGGGCGGGCAGGGATAAGCCGAGAAAGTGGGCTAAAGTGCTCACCAATAGTTGGTGATCTTCCTTCTGCGGCGCGCCGGAAATGCTGATGCTGCCGACGCAGCCGAGGCCGGTCAGGGTGAGCGGGAAGGCGCCGCCGTGCACCGAATAGTCGCGCACGCTCAGCCCGTAACGCTCCTCCAGCGACGTTTGCCGCTGCTGCAGGCGCAGGCCGATGGCGTAAGAGCTTTTGTGAAAATGGTTCACCAGATTGCGCTTGCGCCGCACCCAGTCGGCAATGTCCGGCGTGGCGCCCGGCATGGCGTAATAAAACAGCGTCTGCCCGGCCAGTTGGATCTCGATGGCGATGCTCAGGCCGCGCCGCTCGGCGGCGGTTTTCAGCGCCGCGCCCAGTTCCCAGGCGGTGGCGGCGTCAAAATGGGTAAAGGCCAGCGTCGCTTCCTGTTCGCTGAGCGCTTGCAGTTCATCGTCGATATTCATGCGGTTCTCCCCCGATAACACAACGCTCAGAGTAGCCTGAAGCATGCGTCGTGAGATAGACGGCTTGGCGATAAGATAGAACTGCTACTCTATTAATAGACTGTGTATCCCTATGGATTTCAAATTGCAGCTAGGCGCCCAG
>NZ_JVEL01000023.1:0-279 GCF_001076875.1 Serratia sp. 506_PEND | reverse complement strand
AAACCGTGGTGCAGATTGCGGAGCTGCTTTTTGGAGGGCGTCATTATCTCACCACCATCAACATGCCCGAATATCAGGAAAAACATACCGTCTCACGACTGATTGGCTCTCCGCCGGGGTATGTTGGTTTTGGGGAAGGCGGTGTGCTGACCGAGGCTATTCGGCGTAAACCGTACTCGGTGGTGCTGCTCGATGAGGTGGAAAAAGCCCATCCGGATGTGCTGAACCTGTTCTACCAGGCCTTCGATAAAGGCGAAATGGCCGACGGTGAAGGGCGGC
>NZ_JVEL01000224.1:0-2837 GCF_001076875.1 Serratia sp. 506_PEND | reverse complement strand
GTAACGAAGCTGCTGCAATTTCATATCTTATACCATCCTAGGTTAAACACTGCGGCTTACCCGCAGCCAGGTATATCGGTGTCGCCCCGGTATGCTGAAACTCACAAGCCATAAACCCCGTGTTCTACCCTGATGGTGAAGAAAACGCCGTTGTTAATAAGCTTTAATAATAAAAAAACTTTTTATATAACCACTATACCACGATGCAGCTTCAAGTATAGATCCGCGTCACACTATGATAACGATTATTTTGCATTGGTATCAACGTGAAACGGCGGTGTCGGAGGGATAAAAACAGCAAAGGATAGATCCGTTTGCCCCTTTTCACCAATAAAAAAACCAGCCGCCAGGGCTGGTTTTTCATCTTGCAGGCAGGACATCGCCCTTACTTCTTGCCTTCGACCCACTTGCCGTCCACGTAGAACGCGGACCAACCGGTCGCCTTGCCGTCTTTTTCAGAGGAGACGTACTGCTGCTTGGTTTTACGGCTGAAACGCACCAGCGTTTTGTTGCCTTCGGCATCCGCCACAGGCGCATCGGCCAGGTAGCGCAGTTTCTCCGGCAGACGATCCTTGAAGCGAGCCAGCTCCTCCACCAACGGCGCGCGGGTCTCGCGCGATTTAGGGAAGGTGTTGGCCGCCAGGAACACGCCGGCAGCGCCGTCACGCAGCACGAAATAGGCGTCGGACTTCTCGCACGGCAGCTCCGGCAACGGCACCGGATCTTCCTTCGGCGGCGCCACATCGCCGTTACGCAGGATCTTGCGGGTATTTTTGCAGTTCTCGTTGGTGCAGCCCATGTACTTGCCGAAACGCCCCATTTTCAGGTGCATTTCCGAACCGCACTTGTCGCACTCCACCACCGGGCCGTCATAACCTTTCAGGCGGAACTCGCCCTCTTCGATCTCATAGCCGTCACACGCCGGGTTGTTGCCGCAGACGTGCAGCTTGCGCTGGTTGTCGATCAGATAGCTGTCCATCGCCGTACCGCATTTCTGGCAGCGGCGGCGGGCGCGCAGCGCGTTGGTTTCCGCGTCGTCGCCTTCGAGGATGTTGAGCACTTCCGCTTCAGGCACCAGGTTGATGGTGGTTTTGCAACGCTCCTTCGGCGGCAGCGCGTAGCCGGAACAGCCGAGGAACACGCCGGTGCTGGCGGTACGGATGCCCATCTTGCGGCCGCAGGTCGGGCAGTCGATGCTGGTCATCACCATCTGGTTAGGCCGCATGCCGCCTTCTTCCGGATCCTTCTCCGCCGTTTCCAGCTGCTCGCTGAAGTCGACGAAGAACTCGTCCAGCACCGCTTTCCATTCAGCCTGGTTGTTGGCCACCTCATCGAGGCCGTCTTCCATGCGCGCGGTGAAGTCATAGTTCATCAGCTCGCGGAAGTTCTCTTCCAGACGATCGGTGACGATCTCACCCATTTTCTCGGCATAGAAGCGGCGGCTTTCCACCCGCACATAACCGCGATCCTGAATGGTCGAGATAATGGAGGCGTAGGTGGACGGGCGGCCAATGCCGCGTTTTTCCAGCTCTTTCACCAGCGAGGCTTCGCTGTAGCGCGCCGGCGGCTTGGTGAAGTGCTGGCTCGGGATCAGTTTCTGCAGATCCAGCTCGCTGCCGATTTCGACGTATGGCAGGGTGCGATCTTCATCGCCCTTGCGCAACGCCGGCATCACCTTGGTCCAGCCGTCAAAGCGCAGCGTACGGCCCTTGGCGCGCAGCTGATAATCGCCGGCTTTCACCGTCAGCGTGGTGGAATCGTACTGCGCCGGCGTCATCTGGCAGGCGACGAACTGGCGCCAGATCAGCTGATACAGCTTCTGCGCGTCCGCTTCCATGTCTTTCAACTGCTCGGCGAGCACGTTCACGTCCGAAGGACGGATCGCTTCGTGCGCTTCCTGCGAATTCTCTTTGCTGCTGTACTGATTCGGCGCCTTCGGCAGGTATTTATCGCCGAAGTTGTCGCCGATATAGCCACGCACCATGTTGAGCGCATCCTGGCTCAGGTTGGTGGAATCGGTACGCATATAGGTGATGTGGCCGGCTTCATACAACCGTTGCGCCATCATCATGGTTTTCTTCACGCCGAAGCTCAGGCGGGTGCTGGCGGCCTGTTGCAGCGTGGAGGTAATGAAAGGCGCGCCCGGCTTGCTGCTGGTCGGTTTGTCTTCGCGATCCAGCACCGTGTAGCGGGCTTTTTCCAGCAACTTGACCGCGGCGTGAGTCTGCTCGCGGTTGACCGGCTTGAACGGTTTGTCGTGCGCGTGGGTCACTTCCATCTGCAGCGCGGTTTCACCCTTCGCCAGCAGATCGGCATGCAGTTCCCAGTACTCTTCCGGCACGAACGCCTTGATGTCGCGTTCGCGCTCAACCACCAGACGCACCGCCACCGACTGCACACGGCCGGCGGACAGGCCGCGTGCGATTTTCTTCCACAGCAGCGGCGAGACCATATAGCCCACCACGCGGTCCATAAACCGGCGCGCCTGCTGCGCGTTGACGCGATCAATGTTCAGCTCGCCCGGCTGTTTGAACGCCTGCTGGATCGCGTTTTTGGTGATTTCGTTAAAGACCACGCGGCTAAAGCGTTTGTCATCGCCACCGATCACTTCCCGCAGGTGCCAGGCGATGGCTTCCCCTTCGCGGTCAAGGTCGGTTGCGAGATAAATGTGGTCGGCGTTTTCCGCCAACGATTTTAACTCGGCGACCACTTTTTCTTTACCCGGCAGGATTTCATAATGCGCTTTCCAGCCGTGGTAAGGGTCGACGCCCATGCGATTTACCAGCGCCGCCTTCTCATCTTTTTTAACTTTTTTCTTGGCTTTGTCTTCGGTTGAG
>NZ_JVEL01000223.1:0-11916 GCF_001076875.1 Serratia sp. 506_PEND | reverse complement strand
CAACCCCAGCCAGATGGCGGCGAGGGCGGCCAGCTGTTCGCTAGCCGATACTTTTTACCTCTAGACCTCTCCCGACTTATTTAGCTTTGCGCTGCCGCCGGCTCAGTATTCCACGGGGATGCTAGCAGCCCATCATTCTACCGGTTTAATCAGCCGCAGCTCCATCCCCAGGCGCACGGCATGTCGGGCATTCGTGACCCCTAGCTTTTTGACGACGTTGGACATATGAAACTTGATGGTGCCGGTCTTGATGCCCAGGATCATCGCCGTTTCCTGGTAGGTTTTACCCACGCTGGCCCAATAGAGGATCTCGTTTTCCCTGTCGGTAAAACGGGCGTTTCTCTCCAGGGCTGCGGCGTTTTTTGCTGTCAGTGGGGACAGCGCCAGATAGGACTCATGCAGCGAGGCCAGCAATACCGAAATGTCGCCTTTACGATCGGTGAGCGCCTGGATGGCTTCCGCTCTTTGCTCAAGGTTGAAGGCAAAGGAAAGCGTGACGAGATTGTCGTTGTAATCGTGCAGCACGAAGGTATAGCCGTGCGTCACGCCAAACTCGCGGGCCTGTTCGAACAGCTCAGGAAAGTGCAGCCCTGCGTCCGCCATGATTTGCTCGTCCCAGGCGAACGGGGTCAGGCGGTTGCGGGCGGTAAGCACCACCGGATCAATGTACTGCAACCCCTGCTCTTGGTACTTTTTTACCCATTCACTCGGGTAGTTGGTGACGCCAAAGATGCAGGCAATGTCTTTTTTGGATAACACCACATACGCCCACAGGAGATCGCCCAACTCTCCTAGTGCCGCTTCCAGGCGCTTGCCGATAATGTTGCTGAGATTATATTCATCTTCCATTGGCTGCCAGCTCCCTCTCCCTGCATTGCCGCTGAGGTGACTATAGCACGACAAAAACCGCAGGCGGGGGGCATGCCGCACCCACAAAAAAGGCGCGGCCCCGCGGCCACGCCTTTCTTCACTACCGCTTGCTCCGCTACTTGCGTTTGAGCAGCATATACACGCTAATCAGCAGGAACAGCATGCTCGGCAACAACGCGCCCAGCACCGGCGGCATGCTGTACACCAGGCTCAGCGGGCCGAAGATCTGATCCAGCACGTAGAACAGGAAGCCGAAGCTGATGCCGGTCACCACGCGGATGCCCATCGGCACGCTGCGCAGCGGGCCGAAGATGAACGACAGCGCCATCAGCATCATCACCGCCACCGACAGCGGCGAGAAGATTTTGCTCCACATGTTGAGCTGGTAACGGCTGGCTTCCTGGCCGCTCTGCTTCAGGTACTTCACGTAGTTGTGCAGCCCGCTGATGGAGAGCGAATCCGGATCCAGCGCCACCACGCCCAGCTTGTCCGGGGTCAGGTTGGTTTTCCATTCGCCGGTCAGCGTCTGGGTGCCGGTCACCTGTTTCGGGTTGGTCAGATCCGAGGTGTCCACCTGCGAAAGCTGCCACAGGCCGTTCTCGAAGCTGGCGGTAGCCGCATAGCGCACCGTTTCCAGGCGACGCTGATCGTTGAAGTGGTAGATGTTCACGCCGGAGAGTTCTTTGTCGCCGGAGACGCGCTCGATGTAGATGAAGTCGTTGCCGTCCTTCGCCCACAGCCCGCTCTTGGTGGAGAGCAGCGAGCCGCCGTACATCTGCTGGGCGCGGTAGTTGCGCGCCATCTGCTCGCCCTGCGGCGCCACCCACTCGCCGATCGCCATGGTCAGCAGCACCAGCGGAATGGCGGTTTTCATCACCGAGCCGGCGATCTGCAGGCGGGTGAAGCCGGAAGCCTGCATCACCACCAGTTCGCTGCGCGTCGCCAGTTGGCCCAGGCCGAGCAGCGCGCCGAGCAGCGCCGCCATCGGGAAGAAGATCTCGATGTCTTTCGGCACGCTCAGCAGGGTATACATGCCGGCGCTCAGCGCGGTGTATTCGCCCTGGCCGACCTTGCGCAGCTGATCGACGAACTTGATGATGCCGGACAGCGACACCAGCATGAACAGCGTCATGATGATGGTGTTGAAAATCGTTTTACCGATATAACGGTCTAATACGCCAAACATCAGGCCGCTCCTCTCAGGCGTGCGCGCAGCTTGCGCATCGGCACGGTATCCCACAGGTTCAGCGCCAGCGCGATCGCGAAGTAAACGCCGTTAACCAGCCACAGCCACAGCATCGGATCCAGCTTGCCCTTGCCGGCGTTGGAGCGCAGCGAGGTCTGCAGCAGGAAGAAGATCAGATACAGCAGGATGGCCGGCAGCATGCTCAGCACGCGGCCCTGGCGCGGGTTCACCACGCTGAGCGGCACCACCAGCAGCGCCATCAGCGCCACCGACACCACCAGCGTCAGGCGCCAGTGGAACTCGGCGCGCGCGTCCGGATCGTCGGATTCCCACAGCGTCTGCATCGACATCTGTTCGGATTCGGTGTTATCCGCCGCCACGGTGCGGTGGCCAATCACCGCCTTGTAGTCGGTGAAGTCGGTAATGCGGAAGTCGCGCAGCAGCGCGGTGCCTTCAAAACGGGTGCCCTTGTCGAGCGTCACCACCTGCGAGCCGTCTTTCTGCTGCACGATGTTGCCGTGCTCGGCCACCACCACCGACGGGCGTTGGTTGCCGTTCGGCCGCAGCTGCGCCAGGAACACGTCGTTGAAGGTGCTGCCCTTCACGTTGCCGATAAACAGCACCGCGTTGCCGTCTTGCGAGGGCTTGAACTGCCCTTCCGCCAGCCCGGCGATGCTCGGGTTGGCCTTGGCTTCGTTCACCACCACGTCCTGATAGCGCGAGGCCCAGGGGCCGGCCCAAAACACGTTCACCGCCGCGACCGCAGAGGTGAACAGCGCCAGGATCATGGCGGCAATAATCAGGGTGCGTTTGCCCAGCCCGCAGGCGTGCATGACGGTGATTTCGCTCTCGGTATACAACCGCCCAAGCGTCATCAGCAAGCCGAGAAACAGGCTCAAAGGCAGGATGAGCTGCGCCATCTTCGGCACGCCCAGAGCGAGCAGAGAGAGTACTAAGTTTGTCGGGATATTGCCGTCCACCGCGTCGCCCAACACCCTGACCAGGTTCTGACAAAAGAAGATCAGAAGCAGGATGAACAGGATGGCGATTTGGCTCTTGAGCGTTTCCCGTACCAGATATCTTATGATGATCACGCTTATTACGCCTGTGAAAACTTGTCTTTTTGCAGGAAAATCGATAATTTCATCGCTAATCCGCCATTTATTCTCATCATATGGCAACCTTCACAGCTAAAATAGTATTACAACATCAAGCCGTTTGGGTGTCCTATAGGAACTTGCTTATAGTCGCCAAAACAGAGCAATTTACGCCGTTCAGGTTAACATAATCCGTTAACTCAAATAGCGGGAGATCGTTACGGAGTCGGTTATTCTAGCCGTAGCGTCCGCCTTTGTCTTTAAGATTCAGGAGAGTGCATGGAGTTCAGTGTAAAAAGCGGTAGCCCGGAAAAACAGCGCAGTGCCTGTATTGTAGTCGGCGTTTTCGAACCGCGCCGCCTGTCCCCTATCGCAGAACAACTCGACAAAATCAGTGATGGTTATATCAGCGCATTGCTGCGCCGCGGCGAACTGGAAGGCAAGGTCGGGCAGACGCTGCTACTGCACCATGTGCCCAACATTCTCTCCGAGCGCATCCTGCTGATCGGCTGCGGCAAAGAGCGCGAGCTCGATGAGCGCCAATACAAGCAGGTGATCCAGAAAACCATCAATACCCTCAACGACACCGGCTCGATGGAAGCGGTCTGTTTCCTGACCGAGCTGCACGTGAAAGGCCGCAACACCTATTGGAAAGTGCGTCAGGCGGTGGAAACCGCCAAAGAGACGCTCTACACCTTCGATCAGCTGAAAAGCAACAAGGTGGAGCCGCGTCGTCCGCTGCGCAAAATGGTGTTCAACGTGCCGACCCGCCGTGAGCTCACCAGCGGCGAGCGCGCCATCCAGCACGGCCTGGCGGTGGCTTCCGGCATCAAGGCGGCCAAAGATCTCGGCAACATGCCGCCGAACATCTGTAACGCCGGCTACCTGGCCTCGCAGGCCCGTCAGCTGGCGGACGCCTTCAGCACCAACATCACCACCCGCGTCATCGGCGAACAGCAGATGAAAGAGCTGGGCATGAACGCCTATCTGGCGGTCGGCGCCGGTTCGCAGAACGAATCATTGATGTCGGTGATGGAATATAAGGGCAACCCAAATCCGGACGCTAAGCCGATCGTGCTGGTAGGCAAAGGGCTGACCTTCGACTCCGGCGGCATCTCGATCAAACCGGCCGACGGCATGGACGAGATGAAATACGACATGTGCGGCGCGGCGACCGTGTACGGCGTGATGCGCGTGGTGGCGGAGCTGAACCTGCCGCTGAACGTGATCGGCGTGCTGGCCGGCTGTGAAAACATGCCGGGCGGCCGGGCGTATCGTCCGGGCGACGTGCTGACCACCATGTCCGGCCAGACCGTCGAGGTGCTCAACACCGACGCCGAAGGCCGCCTGGTGCTGTGCGACACCCTGACCTACGTCGAGCGCTTTGAGCCGGAGCTGGTGATCGATATCGCCACCCTGACCGGCGCCTGCGTGATCGCCTTGGGCCACCACATCACCGGCCTGATGTCGAACCACAACCCGCTGGCGCACGAGCTGCTGGGCGCTTCCGAGCAGGCCGGCGACCGCGCCTGGCGTCTGCCGATGGCCGACGAGTACTACGAGCAGTTGGACTCCAACTTCGCCGACATGGCGAACATCGGTGGCCGCCCTGGTGGTGCCATCACCGCCGCCTGCTTCCTGTCGCGCTTCACCCGCAAGTACACTTGGGCGCACCTGGACATCGCCGGCACCGCCTGGCGCTCCGGTAAAGCCAAGGGCGCGACCGGCCGCCCGGTGGCGCTGCTGTCGCAGTTCTTACTGAACCGTGCAGGCCTGAACGGCGACGATTAAATACCCTTCATCTTTCAAGCCGCAGCGTTGTTGGCCGCATTCGTTCACCCCAGTCACTGACTTGATGTCAGCTCCTGGGGATGAACGAACTTGCCGCCTAGCTGCAACTTGAAATCTATTGGGTATATAATCCTCTCAGCAGCGAAGGGGTAGAGTTATCTGCTCCGTTCCCAAAAAGGGCGCAACCTACATGTTGTGCCCTGTTTTTTTATCGGCAGCGGTGGATCCTTAATGAAACAGGCGACGTTTTATTTGCTCGACAACGCGGAACCGTCAGGCGCGCTCAGCGCCCATGAGGCCGTGGCCTGCGCCGTTGCCGCCGAACGCTGGCGTTCCGGCAAGCGGGTGCTGATCGCCTGCGAGAGCCAGGAGCAGGCCCAGCGGCTGGACGAAGCGCTGTGGCAGCGCGAGCCGCATGAATTCGTGCCGCACAACCTGGCTGGCGAAGGGCCGCACTACGGCGCGCCGGTGGAACTGTGCTGGCCCGGCAAGCGCGGCAATGCCCCGCGCGATCTGCTGATCGCCCTGCTGCCGCAGTTTGCCGACTTTGCTACCGCTTTCCATGAAGTGGTAGACTTCGTTCCTTACGAAGACACTCTGAAACAGTTGGCGCGCGACCGTTACAAGGCCTATCGCAGCGTCGGCTTCCATTTGACCACGGCTACGCCGCCAACTCACTGAATACGATAAAGAATGGAAAAGACAAACAGTCAGCTCGACACCGCATACGACCCAAAACAGATCGAACAGAAGCTGTACGATCACTGGGAGAGTCAGGGTTACTTCAAGCCGAACGGCGATACCAGCCAGGAAAGCTTCTGCATCATGATCCCGCCGCCGAACGTCACCGGCAGCCTGCACATGGGCCACGCGTTCCAGCAGACCATCATGGACACCATGATTCGCTATCAGCGCATGCAGGGTAAAAACACCCTGTGGCAGGCGGGCACCGACCACGCCGGCATCGCCACCCAGATGGTGGTGGAGCGCAAGATCGCCGCAGAAGAAGGCAAAACCCGCCACGACTACGGCCGTGACGCGTTCATCGACAAGATCTGGCAGTGGAAGGCGGAATCCGGCGGCACCATCACCCGTCAGATGCGCCGTCTGGGCAACTCCGTGGACTGGGAGCGCGAGCGCTTCACCATGGACGAAGGTCTGTCGAACGCGGTGCGCGAAGTGTTTGTCCGTCTGCACAAAGAAGATCTGATCTACCGCGGCAAGCGCCTGGTGAACTGGGATCCGAAGCTGCGCACCGCCATCTCCGATCTGGAAGTGGAAAACCGCGAATCCAAAGGCTCGATGTGGCACCTGCGCTATCCGCTGGCCGACGGCGCGAAAACCGCCGAGGGCAAAGACTACCTGGTGGTCGCCACCACCCGTCCGGAGACCGTGCTGGGCGATACCGGCGTGGCGGTCAACCCGGAAGATCCGCGCTATAAAGACCTGATCGGCAAAGAGATCATTCTGCCGCTGGTCGGCCGTCGCATCCGCATCGTCGGCGACGAACACGCCGATATGGAAAAAGGCACCGGCTGCGTGAAGATCACCCCGGCGCACGATTTCAACGACTACGAAGTCGGCAAACGCCACGGCCTGCCGATGATCAACATTCTGACCTTCGACGGCGACATCCGTCAGGAAGCGGAAGTGTTCAACACCCTGGGCGAAGTCTGCACCGACTACTGCAACGAGATCCCGGCCGAGTTCCGCGGCCTGGAGCGCTTCGCGGCGCGTAAAGCGGTGGTTGCCGCCTTCGATCAGTTGGGCCTGCTGGACGAGGTCAAACCGCACGACCTGACGGTGCCTTACGGCGACCGCGGCGGCGTGGTGATCGAGCCGATGCTGACCGACCAATGGTACGTGCGCACCGCGCCGCTGGCCAAAGTGGCGGTGGAAGCGGTCGAACAGGGCCAAATCGAGTTCGTGCCGAAGCAGTACGAAAACATGTACTTCAGTTGGATGCGCGACATTCAGGACTGGTGCATCTCGCGTCAGCTGTGGTGGGGCCACCGCATCCCGGCCTGGTACGACGTGAACGGCAAAGTCTATGTGGGCCGCAGCGAAGAAGAAGTGCGCAGCGAGAACAACCTGGGCGCCGACGTGGCGCTGACCCAGGACGAAGACGTGCTGGACACCTGGTTCTCGTCCGGCCTGTGGACCTTCTCCACCCTGGGCTGGCCGGAGCAGACCGACGCGCTGAAAACCTTCCACCCGACCAGCGTGATGGTCAGCGGCTTCGACATCATCTTCTTCTGGATCGCGCGCATGATCATGCTGACCATGCACTTCATCAAGGATGAAAACGGCAAGCCGCAGGTGCCGTTCAAGACCGTCTACATGACCGGTCTTATCCGCGACGACGAAGGCCAGAAGATGTCCAAGTCGAAAGGCAACGTGATCGACCCGCTGGACATGGTCGACGGCATCTCGCTGGAAGACCTGCTGGAAAAACGCACCGGCAACATGATGCAGCCGCAGCTGGCGGAGAAAATCCGCAAGCGCACCGAGAAGCAGTTCCCGAACGGCATCGAGCCGCACGGCACCGACGCCCTGCGCTTCACCCTGGCGGCGCTGGCCTCGACCGGCCGCGACATCAACTGGGACATGAAGCGCCTGGAAGGCTACCGCAACTTCTGTAACAAGCTGTGGAACGCCAGCCGCTTTGTGCTGATGAACACCGAAGCGCACGACTGCGGCTTCAACGGCGGCGAGAAAGTACTGTCGCTGGCGGATCGCTGGATCCTGGCCGAATTCAACCGCACGGTGAAAGCCTACCGCGAAGCGCTGGATACCTACCGCTTCGATCTGGCGGCCAACATCCTGTACGAATTCACCTGGAACCAGTTCTGCGACTGGTATCTGGAGCTGACCAAGCCGGTGGTGAGCAACGGCAGCGAAGCGGAACAGCGCGGCACCCGCCACACGCTGATCACCGTGCTGGAAGCGCTGCTGCGCCTGGCGCACCCGATCATTCCGTTCATCACCGAAACCATCTGGCAGCGCGTGAAGCCGCTGACCGGCACGGCCGCAGACACCATCATGCTGCAGCCGTTCCCGGCCTACGACGCCGCGCTGGAAGACGAGCAGGCGCTGAACGATCTGGAGTGGATCAAGCAAACCATCATCGCCGTGCGCAACATCCGCGCCGAGATGAACATCGCGCCAAGCAAAGCGCTCGACGTGCTGCTGCGCAACTGCAGCGCCGACGCCCAGCGCCGCGTGCAGGAGAACCAAAGCTTTATCGCCCGCCTGGCGCGCCTGGGATCCATCGCGCTGCTGCCGGCCGGTGAGAAAGGCCCGGTCTCCGTCACCAAGCTGGTGGACGGCGCCGAGTTGCTGATCCCGATGGCCGGTTTCATCGACAAGGACGCCGAGATCGCGCGTCTGGCCAAAGAGATGGGCAAACTGGATGCGGAAATCGCTTCGATCGAAGGCAAGCTGGCGAACGAAGGCTTCGTGGCGCGCGCGCCGGAAGCGGTGGTCGCCAAAGAACGCGATCGTCTGGCGGCCTGCAAAGAAGGCAAAGTGAAGCTGCAGGAACAGCAGGCGACCATCGCCGCGCTGTAATCCACCGGCTCACGCCAACGCCTGAAAAACAGCGGGGTCTTCCCCGCTGTTTTTTTATCGCCGTTGCATCCGGGCCGGGTTAGATGTTATTACAAGATATTACTGCTGCAGGGACGCCGCCGGGAAATAACCCCCGGCGCGTTTCGCGCTGCGATAAAAATGAAAAACGAACGTGGTCTCTTTCAATGGCGAGTGTAAACATGACAACAGCAACCCCGGCGCGCCTGCTGGTGCGCCCCATCACGGCGGAAGACAATCCCGCCATTGCTCACGTCATTCGCGAAGTCTCCGCCGAGCACGGCCTGACGGCGGATAAAGGCTATACCGTCTCCGATCCCAACCTGGACGCCCTGTATCAACTCTACAGCCTGCCGCGCAGCGCTTACTGGGTGATCGAGGTGGACGGCCAGGTCGCCGGCGGCGGCGGCGTCGCACCGCTGCAGGGCGGCGCAGACGATATTTGCGAATTGCAGAAGATGTATTTCCTGCCGGTGTTGCGCGGCAAGGGATTGGCGAAACGCCTGGCGCTGCAGGCGCTGGATTTCGCCCGCCAGCACGGCTTCCGCTGTTGTTATCTCGAAACCACCGCCAGCCTGACGCAGGCCGTCGCGCTGTACGAACACCTGGGTTTTGAACACATCGACCACGCGATGGGCGCCACCGGCCACGTCGATTGTGAAGTCACCATGCTGAAAACGCTGTAATCGCCCCGCCTCTTCATCAGGGCGCAGCTTGCTGTGCCTTTTTTATTAATATCGCAATCAATCAGTAAAACTCGCTATAACGCCGTTTTTCAAGCAGATAAACTGACGTTAAAAACCACGATGTAAATTTAATGTGAAGTTCGTTAATAAATTAACGATCGCAAATTGACCGCCTTTTCCCCCGCGTTACTCTGCCAGTATCCCAATCGCGCACGGAGAGCTGTCATGTCGGAAAATACCTTTGATTACATCATCGTCGGCGCCGGTTCCGCCGGCTGCGTGCTGGCGGCGCAGCTGATCCGCCGCACCCAGGCGCGGGTGCTGCTGCTGGAAGCCGGCGGCGACGACAATAACCTGTTTATCAAGATGCCGGCCGGGGTGGCCAAAATCATCGCCAAAAAGAGCTGGCCCTACGAGACGGAGCCGGAACCGCACGCCAACAACCGCCGCATGCAGATCGCGCAGGGCAAGGTGCTGGGCGGCAGCAGTTCGGTCAACGGCATGATCTACCTGCGCGGCCAGCCGCAAGACTACGACGACTGGGCCGAACGCCACGGCTGCACCGGCTGGAGCTACCGCGAGGTGTTGCCCTACTTCAAACGCGCCGAGGCCAACGAAAGCCTGTCCGACGACTACCACGGCGCCGACGGGCTGCTGCCGGTCAGCGAAAACCGCTATCGCCACCCGCTCAGCATGGCGTTTATCCGCGCCGGCCAGGAGCTGAACCTGCCCTATCGCAACGACTTCAACGGCGACAGCCAGCACGGCGTCGGTTTCTACCAAACCACCACCCACAACGGCGAACGCGCCAGCACCGCCCGCACCTACCTGAAGGCGGTGCGCGACGAACGGCGGCTGGTGGTGAAACTGAACGCCCTGGCGCACCGGCTGACCTTCGAGGGCAACGTCGCCACCGGCGTGGTCTACAGCCAGAACGGCGGCGCCGAAGTGACCGCGCGCGCCACCAAAGAGGTGATCGTCAGCGCCGGCGCGGTCGGTTCGCCGAAGCTGCTGATGCTGTCCGGCATCGGCCCGCGCGACCACCTGCAGCAACTGGGCATCGAGGTGCGGGCGGATCTGCCGGTGGGCAAAAACTTCCACGACCACCTGCACATGTCGATCAACGTCAGCACCCGCGAGCCGATCAGCCTGTTCGGCGCCGATCGCGGCCTGCAGGCGCTGAGCCACGGCGCGCAGTGGCTGGCGTTTCGCAGCGGGGTGCTCTCATCCAACGTGCTGGAAGGCGCCGCCTTCACCGACAGCCAGGGCGACGGCCGGCCGGACGTGCAGATCCACTTCCTGCCGCTGCTGGACAGCTGGGACGACGTGCCCGGCGAGCCGCTGCCGAACATTCACGGCTTCACGCTCAAGGTCGGCTACCTGCAGCCGAAGGCGCGCGGCGAAGTGCAGCTGCGCAGCAGCAACCCGCGCGATCCGGTCAAGCTGCACGCCAACTACCTCGGCCACCCGGACGATCTGGCCGGCAGCGTGCGCGCGGTGAAGTTCGGCCTGGATTTCCTGCAAACCGCGGCGCTGAAGCCGCTGATCAAAGATCTGCTGATGCCGCAGCCGGAGTGGACGCGCGATGAAGCGCAGCTGGAAGAATTCGTGCGCAACTTCTGCAAGACGGTGTATCACCCGGTGGGCAGTTGCCGCATGGGGCCGTCGCCGCAGGACGCGGTGACCGATCCGCAGCTGCGGGTGCACGGTTTTGAACGGCTGCGGGTGATCGACTGCTCGGTGATGCCGCAGCTCACCAGCGGCAACACCAATGCGCCGACCATCATGCTGGCGGAAAAGGCGGTAGATTTGTTGCTGGGCGCGCCGCAGTAAGGGCGCGCCTCAACGTCAGGCGGCGGCGGGCACGCCGCTGTGGAAGCGAAGCTCGCTGTCCGGCGACAGGATCAGCTCAGCTTCGAGGCGGCCGAAATGCGCCACCCGTTCGCTGATGTCGCCGCCGGCGATCTGCTCGGCCAATGTCAGGTAGTCCTGATAATGCCGCGCTTCGGATCGCAGCAGCGAAACGTAAAAGCGGTTCAGCTCGTCGTCCAGGTGCGGCGCCAGTTTGGCGAAGCGTTCGCAGGATCGCGCTTCGATGTAGGCGCCGCAGATCAGTTTGTCGATCAGCGTCGCCGGATCGTGGGTGCGGATCTCGCGGATCATGCCCTTGGCGTAGCGGCTGGCGGTGATCTTGCGATACGGGATCCCGCGCGCCTGCATGATCTCCAGCACCTGCGAGAAGTGATGCAGCTCTTCCTTGATCAACAGCACCATGCGATCCGCCAAATCCTGGCCGTAGGCCGAGCCGTTTTTCGGCAGGATCTTGCGGGTGAACTGGCCCTGGCGGAACAGCGTGTCCGGCGCGCCCTGCGCCTCGTGCAGAAACGCCTCGTAGGGCCGCAGCAGCGCCAACAGCGCGTCGCCGCTCTCTTTGTCCGCCACGTAGCGGCGGATCAGCCACATGCCGGTCTGCGCGGCCTTCAGCTCGCACACCAGGTGGTCGGTCAGCAACAGCTGCAGGTTTTCCGGACGGCGCGCGGCGTCGATCCAGGCGTCGGGAGTTTCACAGTGCAGGAAGCTTAAAATCGGGGCTAACAGGGATTGGTATGTCATCGGCTTCATTGCCCTATGTATTTCAAGTTGCAGCTAGGCGGCCAGCTCACTCATCCCCAGGAGCTTACTCAGGTAAGTGACTGGG
>NZ_JVEL01000222.1:0-4669 GCF_001076875.1 Serratia sp. 506_PEND | reverse complement strand
CGGCGCGTCCGCCGGCCCCATGCAAAGCAACGCCGCCACTGCGGCGCTGGTGGCCGAAAGCCTGGGCGTGCCGCGCAGTGATATGGTGATCTTGGGGAAACCGCGCGATACCGAGCAAGAGGCCGCTCAGGTCGCCAAGTTGGTCGGCGAGCAACCGTTCATTCTGGTGACCTCCGCCAACCATCTGCCGCGCGCCATGCGTTTCTTCAAGGCTAAGGGGCTGCACCCGATCCCGGCGCCGGCCAATCAGTTGGCTATCGACTCGCCGCTGAATATCTGGGATCGCGCCACACCGTCGTCAATGTTCCTCGGCCATACCGAGCGCGCCTGGTATGAAACGCTGGGTAGCCTGTGGCAATGGCTGAAGGGCGCAGATAGCGCCGGCGCAGAGTAAAGCCCGTTCAGCCGGCCAGCCAGGGCAGCAGCTGTTGCGACGCATAATCGAACGGCCGCCGCTCCAGCTTGCCGGTATGGATCAAACGCCCTACCGCTTCCCATACCGCATATAGCCAGCGCCGCGCCAGGAAAGCGTCGGCGACCGGCGCCCGCTGCAGATAGTTGAACAACAGCTGGCTGGGCATGCCCGCCTCGCAGAGGCGGAAAAGATCGTATTCGCGCGGCGCCCACAGCACTACGCCGGGGTTGAGCATCGCCAGCAGTTGATCGCTTTTGGGATCTTTCAGCATGCTGCGCAGCGATAAGTTACCGTGCACCAGAACACAGGGATCATCGAAGCCGACGAAGAAATGGGTCAGCGTTTCACGCGTGCGGTACAGCAAACGCCGATCCGCCATGGTCAACTGCGGGGTGGTGAGATTGACCACCGTCGCCCACAACACTTCGACCCGCTGTTGATACCAGCAAAACCAGTCATTCTCCTGCGTACTGTCAACGGTGCCGACGCTGCCATGGCTGTCGATGCGGTGCCAGGCCAATATCCCGTCAACGATCTGCTCCATCAGCATATTCCAGCGATCCGGCGAGCGCGTCGGCGCCTCAACCGACACGCCGCGCAGGCGCTCGATCAGCAGGATTTCCGTATACGGCGCCTGGTGGGTGCATACCACGCCATACACCGTAGGCAGGCGAATATCCCCGTCGCGCGCCAGCATCGACAGCTTGTACGCCTCCTGCTGGGCGATGCCCCGACAGATAAAGCTTTTCGCCATCAACGGGATCGCGTTGCCCTGCCGATCGTACAGCGAATACATATGCGCATAAGGCTGTTCGCTCACCCGCTCCAGCCGGCTGATGGACTCACCCAGCACAATGCTCAGTTCGGCGCGTAACTGCTCCATAAGGCATTCACCTCAGGCTAATTAGGGGGGATGCGTAACATCATCAAACGGCGAGCGGAAAAATTCTTCAACGCAGATCAACAAAACGGGGATCAATAATGGGGGTGTTGCATCGTCGGCGCGTTGCGCGGCGCGCCGACGAAATCAGGCTCAGGGTTGAATGCTGTCGCGCACGCGCTGGAGGTCTTCCGGCGTATCGACCCCCACGCTCGGGATCGCTTTCGCGACCGCCACGTGGATCTTTTCACCGTACCACAGCACGCGCAGCTGTTCCAACAGCTCGATCTGCTCCAGTTGGCTCGGCGCCCAGCTGACGTAGCGGCGCACGAAGCCCGCTCGGTATGCGTAGATGCCGATATGACGCAGCAGGCTGTCGCCGATGCTCTCTTTCGACGCGGCGAAACGCTCGCGATCCCACGGAATGGTGGCGCGTGAGAAATAGAGCGCGTAGCCCTGCGCGTCCATCACAACCTTCACCGCGTTGGGGTTGAAAGCCTCTTCGGCGCTCTCGATCGGCACCGCCAGCGTCGCCATGCCGGCCTGGCTGCCCGCCAGGTTCTCCGCCACCTGCCGCACGATCACCGGTGGGATCAGCGGTTCGTCGCCCTGCACGTTAACGATGATCTGATCGTCGGCAAAGCCGTAGTGCGCGATCACTTCCGCCAGACGCTCGGTGCCGGAATGGTGATCTGGGCTGGTCATGCACACTTCGCCGCCGGCGGCTTCCACCGCTTTGGCGACTTCAGGATGATCGGTCGCCACGATGACGCGGCTGGCGCCGGACTCACGGGCGCGTTCCATCACGTGCACCACCATCGGCTTGCCGCGAATATCGGCCAGCGGTTTGCCCGGCAAACGGGTTGAGGCGTAGCGGGCGGGAATAATAGCGATAAAACTCATGCGTGCTTCTCATCCAGCGACAGCGCACGCGCTTCATTTTCCAACAGTACCGGAATGCCGTCACGCAGCGGGTAAGCCAACCCGTCCGCTTTGCACACCAGCTCCTGGTTTTCTTTATTGAAATAGAGTTTGCCGTTGCATACCGGGCAGGCAACGATTTCGAGTAAACGGTGGTCCATGCATCCTCCGCTAGGGGATAGGTCATCTGGGAAAGGCAGTGAGGATAGCATAACGCCCGGCCTCAGGTTAATCATCGGCAGCGCCAACCCGCCGATATTTCCTCACTGCGTCGGCGTGACAGCTTGAACTGCGGCGCATCCCGGCGTAGAATTTTGTGATACAAATCACAAAAAGGCAGTGATACGTGATCAAACGTCTGCATAAAATCATCGCTCTGTTCGCTAACTTCAGCCACTGAGCCCCTTTGTAACGAGCGACGCTTCACTTCGTTTTACCCCACCGACGGCGTCGCTCGTTATCCCACTTCCCAGCCGGCACCCCATTCAGCGGCCAACGCCGCCGGAATATCGCCCAGCGCGACCCGTTGCGCACCGTGCCATTTGGCCGTGCGCGCGATGGCCTGCCGGATATCCTGCGTTCGCTGTTTGCCGAAGCGCACCTGCGGCTCCGCATGGAAACTGATGATCTCGAAGATGCCCTGGCGACGGTGCGCCTTGGCGTCAACCCGCCCCACCAGCTCGCCCCGATGCAGCACCGGCAACGTGAAGTAACCGTAGCGGCGTTTTTCTTTCGGCGTGTAACACTCCAGCCGATAGTCAAAGTTGAACAGTTCGAGCGCCCGGCGGCGATCCCACACCACCGGATCAAAAGGCGACAGCAGGCTGGTGACCGTCGATTTCAATTTGCCCTGCTCCGCCAGCGGCAGCAGTTCCGCCAGTGATTCATGCACATAGAACTGCCCTTCCAGCCCCTCTACCTGCACCGGCGAAATTTCCCCCTGCGCCTGCAGCTCTGCCAGCAAGGCTTTTGGTGCCACGCGTTTCAGCCGATAATAATCCGCCAACCATTCGGCGCGAAAAATGCCCAGATAGCGGCAGGTGCGATGCAGCATCTGCCGGCGCGCCCGCTCCGCAGGCAGCGCATGACGCGCATCGTCCCAGGCCGGCAGCAGCCTTTCGGTCAGATCGTAAACCCGGTGGAAGTTGCGACGCTCGGCCACCATCAGCTTGCCGGCGGTAAACAGGATCTCCAGGTGTCGTTTCTCCGGTTTCCAATCCCACCACCCGCTGTTGCCTTTCTTCTCGGCGCTGAAATCGGCGGAACGCACCGGCCCCTGTTGTTCGATGTGCCGCAGCAGGTTGTCCATCGCGGCCTGGTGCTGCTGCACCCAGTCGGCCGAGTATTTCCAGCCCATATCATACGGCGCCAGCATGCGGTGGCGCAGCAGACCAAAATCTTCGATCGGCAGGAAACAGGCCTCGTGCGCCCAATACTCGAACAGTTTGCGGCCGGCGAGCGCCTGCTCAAGCCACTCCGGCTGATAGGTTCCCAAACGGCTGAACAGCACCAGATACGGGCTGCGAGCGACGACGCTAATGGTATCGATTTGTAACAGCCCCATGCGCTGGATCGCGCTCACGACGTCATCGGGCCGAGCCTGGCGTTTAAGCGGAGAAAGCAGCCCCTGGGCGGCAAGGTGCAACGCGCGAGCGGCGGTAAGGGAAATGGTCGGGGTGGTCATCCTGATATCCGTGGCGAGTAGGCAATGGCCTGATAATAGTGGATATCGCGGGATTTATCTTCGCCAGTGCTTGCGGGTGGCGACACCGGCACTGGCGAGGAAGGAGGATGCGATCAGAACGCGATAACGTCTGCCGCGGACAGCCCATGCGAGCTGCGATAGATCGAGAACTCAACGTTCTGACCTTCGTTCAACGACTTATTTTTGGTGTTGGCGATAGCGTTGCGGTTGACATAGATTTCGTCGCTGCCATCTACCGGTGAAATAAAACCATAGCCTTCGGCCTGATTAAACCATTTCACACGACCCATTTTTAACACAGTATTTTTAAACATAACTTATATCCTTTTACTTGAGCATCCTTGACAACGTCATTTTTTATATTGTCTGGACGCTACCAGCCCATCCTAAAGTTTTTCGTAACAAACCTCTCGTGAGCAAAAAAATAAAAAACCCGCACTAAGGCGGGCTTGTTGAACTTAATATCTTCCGCATGACTCAGCGCTGAAGCGTCACCATGGTTGTATTAAGATCTCTTTATACGCGTTCCCTGTCTTCTTACAGAGCAACTACGTTGGCGGCAGCCGGCCCGCGCGGGCTGTCCTGGATGGTGTACTCGACACGCTGGCCTTCAGCCAGGGTCTTGAAACCGTCGGTCATGATTGCGGAGAAGTGTACAAATACATCTTTGCCGCCGTCGTGCTGCTCAATGAAACCAAAACCTTTGCTTTCGTTGAACCACTTAACTTGACCAGTCTTCTTAGACATT
>NZ_JVEL01000221.1:0-13746 GCF_001076875.1 Serratia sp. 506_PEND | reverse complement strand
TGGAGAGTTATTTAACACAAGAGCGTCAAGCGGCTACCACTGATAGTTATCATACGCTTGAATGCCTCGCTTTATCCCAATCAAAAGACGCTCATAAAATCTTCATCAAGAATAAAGCAATTCACGCAGCAAAAGAAAACAATAAACCTTAGTCACAAAATCACTTTACGGCTTGCCAAAATACCCGCCAATTTTGGCAAGCCAAAGATCGAATCATTAATTATTGCACTACCTCCTAATCAGCAGGAATGCCTTATGCGATTTTCCATTGTAAAAAATAAAAGCGGCCAGGTTCCGCCGCAGAGCAGTTGCGATTTTCTGCCGCCGGGCGGCACCATCGGCCGCAGCGTGGACAACAACCTGGTGCTGCCGGACGAAGAGCGCGCCATTTCCCGCCTGCAGGCGATCGTGCATATTTCCGCTGACGGCGAATGCCGCATCACCAACCGCGGCAACGTTACCCGCGTGCTGCTGAATGACATTCCGCTGGAACGTGGCCGCCAGGTTGAACTGCAGGACGGCGACGTGCTCGGCATCGACGATTACCAGATTGAAGTCAGCGCGCTGCACCAGCACGCCGCGCCACAGGCTCAACCGGTGGCCAAGGCTGTTGCCGCTGCTGCGCCCCCTGCCGCCGCCGCCAAAGAAAAATCCGCCGCACCAATCCCCAACGAAATCTGGGACAGCCTGGTGGAAGAATTTACGCCGAATGCGCCGGCCGCCGTCACGCCGCCGCCGGCCGCCAATCCAGACAGCCATCCGCTGTTGGACACCCCCGCTCGCGAGCTGAACCCGGCCGATCCGCTGGCGCAGCTGGCGGGCGAGGTCGATCTGCGCCAGCTGCAACAGCAACAAACCGATCCGGCGGCGCTGTTCAACACCGACACCACTTTTGAACGCGAACACATTCTGGCCGATACCACCCCCAGCGCGCTGCTGGCGGAGCAGGCTGCGCCGCCGCGTCCGGCAACTCCGGCCCGGAATGCGCAGCAACCGGAGCAGGAGTTGGATCCGCTGGCGCTGTTCGGCGGTTCATCCGCGCCCGCTTCGCCAGAGACGTTAAACAGCAACGATCCGCTGGGGCTGCTGATGGGCGGCGCCGTGCCACTGGCCCAGCCGGAGGAGCCGGTACAGCCGCCCGCGCCGCCGTCTCCGCCACCGATGGCCGCACAACCACAAGCGCCGCGCCCGCAGCCGACGCCGCCACCCGTGCAGACGCCTGAGCCACAGCCCCAACCTGCACCGCAGTTCAGCCAGCAGGAACCGCCTGCGCAACCTCCGCGCCCGCGCCAGGGCAACCGCCTGGGCATCGATCCGGTCGCCTACCAGTCCGCCCAGCGGCAGCACGCCGCCGCGCCGAGTGGCGACGCATTGGAGGGGCCGTTGCTGGCGGCGCTGCTGCAAGGCATCGGTCTCGACGATCTGCAACCGCAGCCGCACTTTGACGAACAGCAGATCCGCCTGGCCGGTCGCCTGCTGAGCCTGTTCTCGCAAGGCACCGTCGCCCTGCTCTCATCCCGCTCGATCCTCAAGCGCGGCGTGAAAGCCGAGATGACCATGATCCTCGACGAAGCCAACAACCCGTTCAAGCTGCTGCCTTCGGGAAAAACGGTGCTGATGCAGATGTTCGGCAGCCAGATGCCGGGCTTTATGCCGCCGGAGCAAGCGGTGCGCGACGCGCTGATCGACCTGCAGGCGCACCAGTTGGGGATGATCGCCGGTATTCGCGCCATCATCGCCGCCATGCTGCAGTCGTTCAACCCGGAGCGCCTCGAAGAGGAGGCGCGCAAGGAAGGCGTGGCGCCGCGCCTATCGCTGCCCGCCAACCGCAAGGCTGCGCTGTGGGACTACTTCGTGAAGAACTATCAGCAAACCTCCGGCGAGATCGAGGACGATTTCCACACCCTGTTTGGCGAAGCCTTCCTGCACGCCTATGACGTTGAAGTGAATCAATACAAAGACTCACAGACCAAACCGGACGCGTAATGAATATCACCATAGCCTCTACTTCCAACCAGGGCGGCCGCGCCTCCAACCAGGATCAGACCGGCGAGGTGCTCGGCAACCGCGCCGCCTGCTTCGTGGTGTGCGACGGCATCGCCGGTTTTCCGGGCGGCGATATCGCCGCCAAACTGGCGCGCGACACCATTTTGCAAAACTTTGACGGCGAAAAGCACCTGAACGCCCAGAGCATTCGTCAGCACATCACGCGCGCCAACGCCGCCATCCACCAGCAGCAGCGGCAGTCGGACGAATACAGCAAGATGGGCACCACGCTGGTCAGTCTGTTTATCGATCGCGATTACCAGCTGGCCTACTGGGCGCACGCCGGCGACAGCCGCCTGTACCTGTTCCGCCGCGGCTACCTGCATGCCGTCACCACCGACCACAGCCTGATCCAACAGATGCAGGACGCCGGCTATCAGACCAACGGCATCAACAGCAACCTGCTGTATTTCGCGTTGGGGCTCAACGAAGAGCGCGACGCCACCTACAGCGACGTGCTGCAGCTGGAAGACGGCGACGTTTTCCTGCTGTGCACCGACGGCTTCTGGCACAGCTTCAGCCAGGCCGAACTGGAACAGTCGCTGCACATGGTCAACTCCCCCAGCGAGTGGATCGCCCTGATGCAGCAGGCATGGAAGAAAAACAATAACAGCGATAACTACAGCGCTATCGCCGTCTGGATTGGCTCACCGCAGGAAACCACCCTGCTGCATTCGCTGGCGGATGCGGAGCGGTTTCTGAGCCGCGACTGAGCAGCGCACATTCACAGCAAGGTTCACTATGAAATATTGGATGCCGGGGCTCGTCGCCCTGATGGCGGTACCGACCGCGCAGGCGATGAACTATCGCCTGGTTTACTCCCCCAGCCAGAAGCTGGAAGTGTTTATCGATGACGTCAAAAACAGCAATCCGGCAAGCTGGTGCGGCAAGAGCATCCCGCTGCGCATCGTCTCGGCGCAAAGCCAGGATCCGGCGGTACTGAACGACTTTCTGCCGCGCGTCGGCAATCTGTTGGAAAAGCAGTGCCCGAAAGCCGGCCACCTGCCCTGGACGCTGACCGACAAGCGTGGAGAGAAACTGGCCAGCGGCGAAGCCGCCAAAGCGCGCGGCTGGAAACCGGTGGTCAAACAAGAGGCCTCCGAGCCGCCGGAAACCCCACCGCAACCGGCGATCCCTGCGGCGGTGGCCGTGACGTCTCCGCAGGCGGACAGCGCGCCGGCTCAGCGTTTCAGCCTGCCGCAGGGCTGCCACTTCCGCACCTACTGGAGTGACGAGGCCAACGGCGGCGCGCTGTTCATTCCCGCCGGCGCGGCGCTGCGCTGCGGCGAGGACGGCTGGCTGCAGGGCCGCGGCGCGGTCACGTTGCAACAAGGCGGCCAAACCCTCTCGCCGACGCTGTGGTTCCTGCAAGGTTACCCGCTGGCGCAGGTTAACGGCGGCGATCGCGCGCTGACCGTCGTCAGCGCCAACGCCCAACGGCTGGTTCTGGGCGGCAACCCGCAGGCGCCGGGCAGCTTCCTGCTGCTGAGCTTCGAACCGAAGCTGCACGCCTGGGCGTTCAACGGTGAAGCGATCGTTGAAATGCCGCGCGTCGACGCCGCCGATGAGAACAAGATCAAACAGCGCGTGCAGCAGGCGCAAACCGCCTGGCAGCCGCTGCTGAGCGCCCCCGCCCCGCTGACTTTCAAGCTGGTGGAAAAGCTGGCCACAGACCGCGTTGATCCCGCCAGCGGCAGCTACCTGTCGGTTAACGGCGCCCCTCACTGATTATAAGGAAAGCCTGTGAAATCATTAGCAAGCATGCTGCAAGGCCAGTCGATCGGCGCGGCCATCACCACCGTCGAAAACGATATCAAGGCGAAACCGGCGGATGCCGACCTGCGCGCCGCGCTGGTGCAACTGCTGTGCCTGAGCGGCAACTGGACGCGCGCCAACGCGCAGCTGAAATCCTGGCAGGCGCTGAAACCGATCGCCCAACCGACCACGCTGCTGCTGATGCAGTCGGTCGACGCCGAGCTGCAACGCCAGGCGGTGTTTGCCGGCACGGCCGCACCGGCGCTGCTGCGGCAGGATCAGCCTTGGCTGAAACTGATGGTGCAGGCGCTGCATCTGGATGCGCAAGGGGCGGCCGAACAGGCCCAGGCGCTGCGCGATGAAGCGCTGGAGGCCGCCCCGGCCGGCGCCGGGCGGTTAACGCTGGCCGAAGGCGACCAAGAACGGCAGCTGCGTTTCGACTGGCTGACCGACGGTGACGGCCGCCTCGGGCCGGTATGCGAACTGGCGCTGAACGGCGTTTACTACTGGCTGCCGTTTGCCGACATCGCCGCGATCCAGTTCCAGGCGCCGCAGAGCGCCATCGACCTGGTGTGGAGCCATGCGCTGGTGCGCCTGACCGATGGCCGCGAACAGGTGTGCCAACTGCCCGCCCGTTATCCGCTGGCAGAAGGCAGCGACGACGCGCTGCTGCTGGGCAAGCGCACCGAATGGCAACCGCTGGGCGACGGCACCCACTATGCGGGGCTGGGCCTGAAAACCTGGCTCAGCGAAAGCGATGAATTCCCACTGCACAGCCTGCGGCAGCTGAGCTTCGACGCGAGCGCCTGACCATGAACGATAAGCGCCCACCCCACTACGACGGCGGCGATCTGCGCCACCAGGGCTATCGCTATCGTCAGGACAGCGAACGCCTGACCTCGCGCGACAAAATGCAGCCGGTGCTGCTCGATATGCTGACCGACGACGAACCGCAGAAAAAGCAGGAGGCGCAGGCGCGCAACCTGGTGTCGCACAGCGAGCTGCGCCGCCGGGTATTGCGCGATCTGCAGTGGCTGTTCAACTGCGTCAACAGCGAATCCAATCTGGATCTCGGCGATTTTCCGCAGGTGCGGCGCTCCACCCTGAATTACGGCATCGCCTCGCTGGCGGGCAAGCGCATGTCGGACATCGAATGGCTCGACATTCAGCGCGCGCTGACCGAATCCATTCTCCATTTCGAGCCGCGCATTTTGCCCGAGGGGCTGCAGGTGCGCTGCATCTCGGATACCGGCTCGTTGGAGCTGCATAATGTGCTGTCGATCGAAATCAAGGGCCGCCTGTGGTGCGTGCCCTATCCGCTGGAGTTTCTGTTCCGTACCGACGTGGATCTGGAAAACGGCCACTTCGATCTGAAAGACATAGGGTAAGGCGATGGACAGTAAACTGTTAGATTATTACAACCGCGAACTGGCCTATCTGCGTGAGATGGGCGCCGAGTTCGCCGAACAGTACCCGAAGGTTGCGGGCCGCCTCGGCATGCGCGGCATCGACGTGGCGGACCCTTATATCGAGCGCCTGATGGAGGGCTTCGCCTTCCTCACCTCGCGCGTGCAGCTGAAAATGGACGCCGAATTCCCGCGTTTCTCTCAGCGCTTGCTGGAAATCATCTACCCCAACTACCTGTCGCCGACGCCGTCGATGGCGATCGCCGAGCTGCAGCCGGACAGCAGCAAAGGCGACATCAGCAACGGCTTCGTGGTGCCGCGCGGCACCATGATGGACAGCCAGACGCTGAAGAAAAGCGGCATCACCTGCAGTTACACCACGGCGCATGACGTCACGCTGCAGCCGGTGCGCATCGCCGGCGTCGAGCTGGGCGGCATTCCGGCCGATATCCCGCTGGCCTCGCTGGGGCTGCAGCACAGCGGCTGCGTCAGCGCGCTGCGCATTCGTCTCGAGTGCTACGAAAGCGTGACGCTCAACAACCTGCAGCTGGATCAGCTAATGTTTTACCTGGCCGGGCCGGACATGCAGGCGCAGCAGCTGCTGGAACTGCTGATGCAGCACAGCGTCGGGTTGATCTGCCAAACGGTGGAACCGCAACCGCAGCGGCGGGCGCTGGCGCTGGACGGACTGCGGCAGGAGGGCTTCGCCGCCGAGCAGGCGCTGCTGCCCAACGACCTGCGCAACTTTGAAGGCTACCGGCTGCTGCAGGAGTATTTCGCTTTCCCGGCGCGCTTCCAGTTTTTCAGCGTCAACGGCCTGCGTCCGCTGCTGCAGAGCGTGCGCGAAGGGAAACAGGGGCTGCGCCAGTTCGAGATCGTGGTGCTGCTGGATCGGCATGACGCCGCGCTGGAACGGGTGGTCGACGCCGCCCATTTGGCGCTGCACTGCACGCCGGTGATCAACCTGTTTCCGAAGGTCGCCGAACGCATCGCGATCAACGAAAAAAACCACGAATACCATCTGGTGGTCGACAATATCCGGCCGCTGGATTACGAAGTGTTTTCAGTGCAGCGGCTCGGCGGCAGCGCTAGCGAAAAACGCTACGAGCAAGAGTTTCGGCCGTTTTACAGCACCCTGAGCGCGGACGACGGCAACTATGGCGCCTACTTCTCGCTGCGGCGTGAACAGCGCACGCTGTCGGAGCACGCCCGCCGCTACGGCACCCGCACCGGCTACGCCGGTTCGGAAGTGTTCGTGTCGCTGGTGGACGAGCGGCAATCGCCGTGGCACAGCGATCTGAAATACCTCACCGCCGACGTGCTGTGCACCAGCCGCGACCTGCCGTTGATGTTGCTGCAGCAAGATCAGGGCAACTTCGTGATGCCCGATTCGATCCCGATCAAGCAGGTCTCGCTGCGCAAAGGCCCCACCCCGCCACGCCCGGCGCTGGCCGAAGGGATGATCACCTGGCGGTTGATCAGTCAGCTGCAGCTGAATTACCTCAGCATGATGGACGGCGATCCGGAACAGGGCGCCGCCAGCCTGCGCCAGCTGCTGGGGCTGTACGGCAACCTGAGCGAGCCGGCGATCGCCAAACAGATCCAGGGCGTGCGCCACTGCAACCTGCGGCCGGTCTATCGGCGAGTGCCTGAACCCGGCCCCATCGTATTCGCGCGCGGCATCGCCATCGATCTGACGGTCGATGAGCAGGCGTTCTCCGGCAACAGCCCTTACCTGCTCGGCAGCGTGCTGGAGCGCCTGTTCTCGCGCCTGGTGGCGATGAACACCTTCACCGAGATGACGCTCTCCAGCCAGCAGCGCGGCGAGATCGCCCACTGGCAGGCGCGCATGGGCAAAAGGACGCTGATATGAGCGCGGAGATGATCGCCACCGAACTGGCGCCGCCGCAGATCAACGCGCTGTATCGCCTGCCGGACGACTTCTGGCCGCGGCTGCGCAGCGCGCCTTACAAGCACGATCTGTTTCAGCTGCTGCGGCGCATCGACGCCCAGGGTGGCCAGCCCTACCTGCTGGGGCGCGCGCCGCTGCCGCGCCACGAGATGCTGCGCCTGGGCCAGGAGCCGTCGCTGTCGTTCGCGCCCTCCACGCTGGCGCAGGTGACGCCGCGCGCCAACGGCCCGCTGCACGACGTTTCGATCTTCAGTTTCGGCCTGTTCGGCCCCAACGGGCCGCTGCCGCTGCACCTGACCGAATACGTGCGCGAACGGGTATACCACCATCAGGACACCACCCTGCTGGCGTTCACCAACCTGTTCCATCACCGCCTGACGCTGCTGTTTTATCGCGCCTGGGCCGACGCACAGCCGACGGTATCGCTGGATCGCCCGGACAACCGGCGCTTCGACGAGTACCTGTCGAGCCTGATCGGCATCGGCCAGCCGGCGCAGCAGGAACGCGACAGCATCAACGCCCACGCCAAGCATTTTATGGCCGGTCATCTGATTCGCCACAGCCGCGATCCGGAAGGCCTGAGCAAAATTTTGCAGCAGTATTTCAAGGTGCCGGTGCGCATCGTCGAAAACGTGCCGCACTGGCTGCGGGTGGAGCCGCGCGAGCAGGCGCGGCTCAAGGCCGGGCGCGGTGCGCCGCGGCTCGGCGAGTCGGCCTTTCTCGGCATCGCGGTGCGCGATATTCAGCACAAATTCCGCATCGAGCTGGGGCCGATGCCGCAGCAGGACTATGACCGTTTCTTGCCGGGCGCAGACCTGTGCCGGCAACTGCGCGACTGGGTGCGCCAATATCTGGGCATCGAGTTCGTCTGGGAAGTGCGCCTGATCCTGGCGAAGGAACAGGCGCACGGCACCCAGCTCGGCGGCGCGCAGCGATTGGGCCTGAGCAGTTGGCTGGCCAACCATCGGCGACAGCGCGATCTCGACGATCTGATCTTCAGCCCTGAACCGCTGGAAAATCCGTTCTGACCCTATTTCGGCCGACGCCCCGCGGCGTCAGGCCACCCTGAGACCTGAGGAAAACCATGTCTGAAATCAGCCGCTCGGTATTATTTGGCAAACTGGATAGCCTGTTATTCACCTCTCTGGAAAGTGCGACGGCGTTTTGCAAGCTGCGCGGTAACCCCTACGTCGAATTGGCGCACTGGCTGCATCAGCTGATGCAATCGCCGGACGGCGATCTGCAGCAGATCGTTCGCCACTTCGCGTTGGACGAGGCGCAGCTGGCGCGCGACATCGTCGAGGCGCTCGATCGCCTGCCGCGCGGCGCCAGCGCCATCTCCGATCTGTCCGAGCACATCGACAGCGCGGTAGAGCGCGCCTGGGTCTATGGCTCATTGAAATTCGGCGCGTCGCGCATCCGCGGCGGCCACCTGCTGCTCGGCATTCTGAAAACCTACAGCCTGCGCCATCTGCTGAAGGCCATTTCCCCGCAGTTCGAGCGCATCAACGCCGATCTGTTGATGGAGCAGTTCGCCGCCATTACCGCTCACTCGGCGGAAAACGCCCAGGATGCGCCGGCGGAAAGCCACGCCGAGAACGCATCCGGCGCGGCGCGCAGCGGTGAAAGCGTGCTGGCGCAGTATGCCCAGGATCTGACCGCCAGAGCGCGTGACGGCGAGATCGACCCGGTGGCCGGCCGCGATGAGGAGATCCGGCAAATCATCGATATCCTGATGCGCCGCCGCCAGAACAACCCGCTGCTGACCGGCGAGGCCGGCGTCGGCAAAACCGCGGTGGTGGAAGGCCTGGCGCTGCGCATCGTGGCCGGCGACGTGCCGCCGCAGCTGCGCGACGTGAAGCTGTGCCTGCTGGACATCGGCATGCTGCAGGCCGGCGCCGGCGTTAAGGGCGAGTTTGAAAAACGGCTGCAGGCGGTGATCGACGAAGTGCAGTCCAGCCCGACGCCAATCATCCTGTTTATCGACGAAATTCACACCCTGATCGGCGCCGGCGGCGCCCAGGGCACCGGCGACGCGGCCAACCTGCTGAAACCGGCGCTGGCGCGCGGCCAACTGCGCACCATTGGCGCCACCACCTGGTCGGAATACAAGAAATACATCGAGAAAGACCCGGCGCTCACCCGCCGTTTCCAGGTGGTGCAGGTACACGAACCGAGCGAAGACAAAGCGCTGCTGATGCTGCGCAGCACCGTCAGCCCGCTGGAGCAACACCACCGCGTGCTGCTGCTGGATGAAGCGGTGGACGCCGCGGTGCGGCTGTCCCATCGCTATATTCCAGCCCGCCAGTTGCCGGACAAGGCGGTAGCGCTGCTGGATACCGCCTGTGCGCGCGTGGCGGTCAGCCAACACGCCGAGCCCGCCCAGGTCGAAGACTGCCGCCACCGCATCGATGCGCTGCAGATCGAATTGGATATCGCCCGCCGCGAAGCCAAGGTCGGCATTGGCGATCCCCTGCGCCCGCAGGAGATTGAAACCCAGCTGACCGCGCTGCGCCAGGAGTTGGAACAGCTGACCGACCGCTGGCAGCAGGAGCTGGCGCTGATCCAAGAGATCATCACGCTGCGCGCGCAGTTGCACCAGCAGGAAGCGGAGCCTGCTGGCGAAGAAACGCAGGCAGCCCCTGACGCCGACGCGCTGCGCACCCAGCTGGGCGAACTGCAGCAGCAGCTGAGCGCGCTGCAGGGCGAAGCGCCGCTGATCTTCGCCGCCGTCGACGCCAACATCGTGGCGGCGGTGGTGGCCGACTGGACCGGCATCCCGCTGGGCCGCATGGTGAAAAACGAGATTGAAGCGGTGCTGCAGCTCTCCGACACCCTGAACCAGCGCGTGATCGGCCAACGCCATGCGCTGGATCTGATCGCCCGTCGGGTGCGCACTTCGCGGGCGCGGCTGGACGATCCGAACAAGCCGGTCGGGGTGTTTCTGCTGGCCGGGCCATCCGGCGTCGGCAAGACCGAAACCGCGCTGGCGCTGGCGGAAACCCTGTACGGCGGCGAGCAGAACGTCATCACCATCAACATGAGCGAATTCCAGGAGTCGCACACCGTTTCGACGCTGAAAGGCGCGCCCCCCGGCTATGTCGGCTACGGCGAAGGCGGCGTGCTGACCGAGGCGGTGCGCCGCCGTCCATACAGCGTGGTGCTGTTGGACGAGATCGAGAAGGCGCACCCGGACGTGCATGAAATCTTCTTCCAGGTGTTCGACAAGGGCTGGATGGAGGACGGCGAAGGCCGCCATATCGATTTCCGCAACACCATCATCATCCTGACCTCCAACGTCGGCACCGATCTGATCGCCGGGCTGTGCAGCGATCCGGAGCTGCTGCCGGAGCCGGAGGCGCTGAGCGGCGCGCTGCGCCAGCCGCTGCTGTCGGTGTTTCCGGCCGCCTTGCTCGGCCGTCTGCTGGTAGTGCCGTATTACCCGCTGACCGACGCCACGCTGGGCAACATCGTGCGCCTGCAGCTGGGCCGCATCCAGCGTCGCCTGGCGGAGAGTCACGACATCGTCTGCACCTTCGACGACGCGGTCATCGAGCAGATCGTCAGCCGCTGCACCGAAGTGGAGTCCGGCGGCCGCATGGTCGACGCCATCCTGACCAACACCCTGCTGCCACAGATCAGCCACACCCTGCTGACCGGCAGCGCCAACGACCAGCGCTATCGCCAGCTGCACATCGCGCTGCAGAACCACGAATTCATTTGTCAATTTCAGGCATAACGCCGCGGCCGCCGAGACGGCGGCCCTTTGAATACAGAGAGTCATCACTATGTCGGGAACCGGGATAACCAAACCGAATTCGAACAGCCTGCCGAGCGGCTATCGATTCAACGAATTCGAGATCCAGGAAGCGATCGGCGAAGGCGGCTTCGGCATCGTCTACCGCGCCTACGATCACCAACTGGAACGCACCATCGCCATCAAGGAATACATGCCGACCTCGCTGGCGAAACGCAACGACGATCTCAGCATCGGGCTGCGCGGCGAGCGCTTCGGCAAAACCTTCCAGGCCGGGCTGAACAGCTTTATTCAGGAGGCGCGCCTGCTGGCCCGCTTCTCGCATCCCGGCCTGCTGCACGTGTTGCGCTTCTGGGAAGAGAACGGCACCGCCTACATGGGCACCCAGTTTTACAGCGGCACCACGCTGAAAAACCTGCAGGCGCAGCAGCCGGAGAAAATCGACGAGGCGTGGATCCGGCGGCTGCTGCCGCCGCTGTTCAGCGCCATCAACACCATCCATCAGGAAGGCTATCTGCACCGCGACATTTCGCTGGATAACATCCAGATCCAGGAGAGCCAGCTGCCGGTGCTGCTGGACTTTGGATCGGCGCGCAAAGAGATCGGCAACCTGTCGGACGAAACGGAGATCATGCTCAAACCGGGCTTCGCGCCGATCGAGCAGTACACCGAGAACAGCGACGGCGAACAGGGGCCGTGGACCGATATCTATGCGCTGGGCGCCGTGCTGCACACGCTGATCGTCGGTTCGCCGCCGCCGGTCAGCGTGGTGCGCAGCATCGAAGACAGCTACCAGCCGCTGGCCGAGCGCCGTCCCGCCGGCTACTCGCCGGAGCTGTTGCGCACCGTCGATCGCGCGCTGGCGCTGAAGCCGGAAGACCGCCCGCAGACCATCGATGAAATGGCCGAGCTGTTGCATCTGCCGATCGCCGATGAAAACGAAATCATCAGCACCCCGGCCGCCGCGCCGGAGAACTTGTTGGTCGCCGCCAACCCGGCCGCCGCTGCGGCTGCCGCCGGCGCCGTTACCGCGCGCGGCACCCAATTCTCGCGCCCGATGATGGCCGGCGCAGGCGTCGCGGCGCTGCTGGTGATCGGCGCCGTCGCCTGGCTGAGCGGCGGCAAGGACGACGCCCAGGCCGTCGCCCAAAACACCGTGGCGTCACCGGCGCAGAAAACCCTGACGGAGCAGCCGAGCGCGCCGCAAGCCGCGCAGCCTGCCGCGGCGGAACCTGAAAAAGCGGCGCCGCCACCGCAGCCGGTGGCGCTGGTGTACTTCAAACTGCAACCGGGTGAGCAGGTCAGCCTCGACGGCAAGCCGCAGCAGGTCACTGCGGGCGAAAATGGCTTTGCCAGCCTGAACCTGGCGCCGGGCCGTTATCAGTTGGAGATCCGCCACAACGATCGGCTGCGCCGCCAACAGCTCAGCATCGACACCGCCGGAACCTGGCTGGTCAACCCGGCCACCGCCGGTTAATCCCGTTCTGAAACGCCGCCGCGGCGGGGTTTTCCCTATTTCATGAGACTGGCGCACCACTGCCCATCCTCATTGGCCGCACGGCACAAAGCCGCTGCAACGCCGGAGTATGCAGGGCATGACGTCAATCACAGAGGACGTTCTCATGTTGGATCGCATTATTGCGCACACGCCGCTGGGCCAGGAGCAACTGCTGTTCCGCTCGCTGGACGGCATCGAAGCGCTTTCCACTCCTTTCGACTTCTCTATTGAATTGCTGAGCACCGATGCGCGGCTCGATCGCAAAGCGCTGCTCGGCCAACCGCTGACGCTGGAGATCCCGACCCAGGGCTTTCTCAGCGCCCCGCGCTACCTGAACGGCAAGATCACCGCCATCGCCGTCAGCAGCGAAGAGATCGGCGGCACGCGCTACGCGGTGTATAACCTGCACGTGCAGCCGGACCTGTGGCCGATGACCAAAGACCGCAACTTCCGCATCTTCCAGGAACAGACGGTGCCGCAGATCGTCAAGACCCTGCTGGCGGAGCACAACGTGCAGCTGGAAGATCAGCTGACCGGCGACTATCGCCTGTGGGGCTACTGCGTGCAGTACAACGAAAGCAGCTTCAACTTCATCAGCCGCCTGATGGAGCAGGAGGGCATCTATTACTATTTCAAACACGAGATGGGCAAACACACGCTGGTGCTCGGGGATGCGCCCCACCACCACCAGCCCTATCCCGGCTACGAGATGATCCCCTACCACCTGACGCCGTCCGGCGGCAGCACCAGCGAGGAAGGCATCAGCCAGTGGACGTTGTCCGATCGCGTCACGCCGGGCATCTACAGCCTGGACGACTACGATTTTCGCAAACCAAACGCCTGGCTGTTCCAGGCGCGGCAAAATCCGGTCTCGCCGACGCCGGGGCAGATCGACGTTTACGACTGGCCAGGCCGCTACACCGAGCATCAGCAGGGGGAGTTCTACGCCCGCGTGCGCCAGGAGGCCTGGCAGGCCGAGCATCAGCAGATCCGCGGTACCGCCACCGCGTTGGGCATCGCTCCCGGCAGCACCTTTACGTTGTATAACGCCCCGCACGCCGACGACAATCGCGAGTACCTGACGCTGCAGGCCAACTACCATCTGAAAGAGAACCGCTATGCCAGCGGCGACGATCAGAGCAGCGAACACCGTATCGACTTCATCGTGCTGCCGGCGGACGTGCCCTGGCACCCGCCGCAGCAGGCCACCTGGCCGAAAACCCACGGGCCGCAGACCGCACGGGTGGTCGGCCCGGCCGGCGAATCGATTTGGACCGACAAATACGGCCGCATCAAGGTGAAATTCCACTGGGATCGCTTCGGGCCAAAAGACGACGGCAGCTCCTGCTGGGTGCGCGTCTCCAGCGCCTGG